>NZ_JBHWDU010000134.1:0-13420 GCF_042734825.1 Kitasatospora sp. NPDC059648
GAGCGGGGAGATATCTGGCCGTCCGCGGGGAATCCGCTGGCCATCAGTGGGGCCCTATATGGCCGCCTATGGGGAGCTTTTCATGGCCGCCGTCACTGGACGAGGGCACCTCGTCCTACGACGAGCCGTCCGGGGGCGAGGGCGAGGGGGAACGGCGCGTCCCGTAGGCGCGGTTCAGGACGGGCGGAACTGCGCGGAACATGACCGGAAGCTACTTCCGCCGGTCGTTCCGCCTGGTCACAAGGGCCGTCGGGTGGTCGAATCGCAGGCAGCGGTTCGACCACCCGATTCCCCCGTCACCCCGGGAGAGGCATGCCCCTTCTGCCCCAGCACCGCAAGCTCGCCGTCGGGGCCCTGGCCCTGGCCACCTTCGCGATCTCCTGCAGCTCCGCCGCGGCCAGTAACTCCGCTGCGACCGGCAAGGTCCTGTGGACCCCGAGCACCGCCAAGGGACCGTCGTCCTTCCTCGGCGTCCAGTGCGCAGCCCCGAGCAGCTTCGGCGTCGTCAAGGACCCGGTGAAGGGGAGCGTGTGGAAGGCGTTCCAGGCCGCGAACCAGGAACGCTGCGAGACGGTCGGCCCGGACCTGAAGGAGGGCGACACGTTCTACCTGGGCTGGTCGTCCAAGGTGGAGATCGGCGATGACCAGAGCCGGTACGTCTTCCAGCTCAAGTGCTCGCCCAGCGAGGGCACGGCGAACCACCCGATCGAAATCGACATCACCACCGGGCGGGTGCGGCTGCAGGAGTGGGACACCGAGCACGTGGCGCACCCGCTGTGGACGGCGCCGGTGCAGAACGGCGAGTGGCACGCGTACGCCCTGAAGATCCACCTGGGGCGCAGCGACGGGACGATCGACTTCTGGTTCGACGGCAAGAAGCAGACGCTCAGCGGCGGTTCGGGGACGTTCAAGGGCACGACGTGGGACGGTGACCGGAACTACCTCAAGTGGGGCTCCTACCACCCGAACCCGGGCGAGGCGACGAACACCTTCACCAGCCCGGTGATGGCCACCACCCTGGAGACGGCCACCGCCGGCTCGTAGAGGCGAAAGAAGGAGACGAGGACAGGCCCGGACCGCAGGCAATGCGGTCCGGGCCTGAAGTACCTCAGATGTCGCCGAACTCCCCGCTGCGGACGGCGACGACGAACGACTCCCAAGCTTCGGCAGCGAAGATCAGGGCCGGTCCATCGGGGTCCTTCGAGTCACGAACGGGCATCAGTCCCTGGAAGTCGAACGCCACCTCAACGCACTGTCCGCCGTTGCCGCTGTAGCTGCTCTTGCTCCAGGAAGCACCCGTCAGGTCAACGTTCTCGCTCATGCTGGAGAGTCCCTTCGCGCCTTGCTGATCTTTGCGAGCGATGCCGTCTGCGACAGCGCTTCCACCTGGAGCAGATCGTATTCCCTCGCCCAAGCGGACACGATTGCCCGGTCGTTCTCCAGGTAGCCACGTTGATGCGTCTCGGTGTACCCGAGCGAGGCGCCGTCGCCGAGATCGAGAATCGACATGGACCGCATGAACGGGCGAAGTGCGCCCAACTCGAACGGCGCAACCTGGACCACATAGTTGGACCGCTGGGCCAACATCTCCAGATGTGCCAGCTGTTGAGACATCACAGCCCCACCACCGCCAACCACGGTCCGTAGACAGCTCTCGTCAAGGATCACATGGATCAGCGGAGCAGGGTCTCTGTTGATTCGTTCTTGTCGATTCAGAAGGAGCCGGACCCGTTCGGCTCCTTGCTCAGCTGTGACACTGCCTCGCGCAACAGCACCGGCCTCCAGGGCCTCAGCGTAACCGCGAGTCTGCACCAGGCCAGGGATGATGCCCAGCTCGAAGAGCCGGATGACCCTGGCCTCCCGTTCCTTGGCTGCGTACTCCGGGTAGCCCGGCAGGAAAGACGACCCTCTGAGACTCCAGTACGTCAGTTCTAGCGTGTCACCGGTAGCAAGGACCTTGTCAGCAGCACGGACCCACTCAAGCGTGGGATTGCGCGTCCCTCTTTCGAGGTTCGAAATCTGACTATCACTCAACTGTGTGCGCTCCCCCAGCTGTGTTTGCGTCAAGCCCGCCGCCTTGCGCAGCCTGCGCAGTTGGGCTCCAAACGCCTTGAGGGGCGAAGCCGATGGATCCAGCTGAGACTCACGCACCGTCATTCCTCCACTGCTGCGCGAATTCCACATGAGGAAACTGTCAAGTGGGAAAGCCTTCCGATCGTAGCGAGTGAAGCGCCACCATGGCTACACCCGGTGATTTTCCGGACGCACAACGCTATCTACGGAGACCCCATGCCTGACGTGCAGAACTCCCCCCATCCCTTCCAACTCCACGAAGTCGTCCGGGACTTCAGCTATCTGGAGGACGGGAAGCCGCGCGAAGGGGTCTTCGTCGAAGTGCTCCTCGGAACGGCGGTTCTCCGGCCCCTCGGGGCGACCGGGCCCGAGTGGCGGGTCGCCCCTGCCTTCCTCCAGTCCCTCAACCCCCGGGAGAGCGCGCCGGGCACCTGTGGGAAGCCGCGTCGCCGGCCGCTGTAGCCAGCCCCCTTCGAACCCCTCACACCTGGAGCAGAGTTGAGCAGGACCCGTCTCATGAGCCGTCCTCCCGCCCGGCGATCGGGCCAGCAGGTCTTCGTCCTCCTCGAAGACCCCAACCGGGTGGACGACTTCTCCGTCCTCCTCGTCGACCCCGTCCACCGCGAGGGCCTGACCCTGCCCGGTGGCAGCGCCGAGCAGGACGAACTCCCCCACCTCGCGGCGCGCCGCCACCTCGAAACGGAGACCGGGCTCGTCCTGGGCCTGCGCACGGTCCTGACCATCGACTACGTGCCCGCCGCCGAGTTCCCCGAGGGCGTCGACTTCGTCTACGCGGGCGGGATGCTCACGCCCGCGCAGGCCGAGACCGTCCGCCGCCACCAGCCGCCGGCCGACATCCGCGGCCTCCACTGGGTGCCCCAGTCCAAGCTGCGCGAGGTCATGGCCGACGACCAGTACCGGCGCGTCGACGACGCCTGGGACGCCTGGGAGCACGGCGCCGGCCTCCCGCTCCTCATCCAGGGCGTCCCGGTCCCGGTGGGCTGACCGGCGCGGCGCAAAAGGATTGACATCGGTTCGTGTGCTCCACGGAGCTTCTGCTCCGTTTCAGATGATCTTCAACCGTGGAGCCGATATGACCGTACGTGGATCCAGACTGCTGGCGGCCGTGGCCGTGACCGGAGTCTCCTGGCCGCCCCGGCCGCCACCGCGGCCGCCGACACGAACCAGCCGCAGCCGATCGACCGCTGGAAGTTCGCCCAGGCCTCCGGCAGCCCGCTGAGCTCGCCGGACGAGGGCTCCGCCCACGCGGCCGCCGTCCTCGGCAACGGCGCCTCGGTCAGCCCGGAGGAGCCCCTCCTCCCGGCCCCCGGCTTCCTGCGGCTCGACGGCGCCACCGGCTACGCCGAGGCCGCCGCCGCTCCCCTGCACGCCGACCGGAGCTTCACCCTCACCACCTGGGCCAACAGCAGCGACCCCACCCGGGACATGACGGTGCTCTCCCAGGGCACCGGCACCACCAGCTCCGTCGCCCTGCGCTGGCACTACCTGGGCGTCGACCCGTACGGCGGCGGCCCCATGGGCGAGTGGCAGGCCACGGTCGCCGACTCCGACAGCCCCACCGCCGCCCGCACCACCGTCGCCCACACCTCGAACGTCCCGGTGCTGGAGAACTGGACCCACCTGGCGCTGGTCTACGACGCCGACGCCTCCCGGCTCACCCTGTACGCCGACGGGCAGCGCGAGAACCAGTCCTGCGAGCCCGACGCGAGCTTCTGCACCCCGCACGTCTCCTCCGCCCCGAGCGTGCGACCCTTCGACGCGGGAGCGGGCCTGGAGTTCGGCCGGGCGCGCACCGACGGCGCCTGGGGCGAGTACTTCGCCGGTTCGCTGGACGACGTCTGGGTGCACCAGGGCGTCCTGAGCGAGACCCGGATCGCCCAGCTCGCCGACTACAACGCCGAGTTGGACACCCCCACCGCCCCCTGACCCCGCCGTTTCTGGACTTGTGGGTCCATTTTCGGCTGCCTACCGTGCTGGACGTTCCCTCCCGAACGAACCCGCACAGGAAGGCGGTCACCCATGCACGCGATCCTCATCGAGGAGCACGGCGGCCCCGAGGTCATGCGCTGGACCGAGCTGCCCGACCCCGTCCCCGGCCCCGGCGAGGCGCTGGTGCGCCTGGGCGCGGCAGGCGTCAACTACATGGACGTCGGCGCCCGTTCGCAGGGCGCCGGCGGCTGGGCGGCCCCCACGGTGCTGGGCGCCGAGGGCATGGGCCGCGTCGTCGCCCTCGGCCCCGGGGTGGCGAACCTGGCCGTCGGCGACCGGGTCGCCTGGTTCTACCACCCGGGCAGCTACGCCGAGTTGCTCGCGATCCCGACCACCTCCCTGGTGAAGGTCCCCGACCGTATCGACGACGAGACGGCCGCCGGTCTGCTGATGCAGGGCCTGACCGCCAACCACCTGAGCACCGAGACCTACCCCGTCGGCCCGGGCGACACCGCCGTGGTGCACGCGGCGGCCGGCGGGGTGGGCCAGCTGCTCACCCAGCTGGTCAAGGCCCGCGGCGGAACCGTGATCGGCCTGGTCTCGCGCGAGGAGAAGGCCGCCGCCGCGAAGCAGGCCGGCGCCGACCACGTCCTGGTGCACTCCGGCCCGGGCTTCGAGGAGCAGGTCCGCGAGCTGACCGGCGGCCGCGGGGCCGACGTCGTCTACGACGGCGGCGGCGCCGACACCTTCGCCTCCTCCCAGCTGGCCCTGCGCCCGCACGGCGTGCACGCCTACTACGGACCGTTCATGGGCGTGCCCACCCTGCGCCCCACCGACCTGCCGAACAGCATCCTGCTGACCTATCCGGTGGTGCACCACCACGTCCCCACCCGCGAGGCCCTGCTGCGGCGCAGCGCAGAGGTGTTCGACCTGGTCCTGGAGGGGCGGCTGACCCAGCGGATCGGCGGCCGCTACCCGCTGGCGGAGGCGGGCCGGGCGCACGCGGACCTGGAATCCCGGCGGACGACCGGCAAGCTGGTGCTGCTGCCCTGAGCGCAGGGCGGCGCGACCGTAGGAGCACGACTTCGCAGGGAGGGCACGTGACGCTGACCCGCAAGGGCGCCGCGACCAGGCGGCGCATCGTCGAGGGCGCGGCCGGGCAGATCCGTGAGGAGGGCGTGTTCGCGCTGCGGCTGGAGGACGTGATGGCGCGCACGGCGACCAGCAAGAGCCAGCTGTTCCACTACTTCCCCGGCGGCAAGGACGAGTTGCTGCTGGCCGTGGCGCGGCACGAGGCGCAGCGGGTGCTGGAGGACCAGCAGCCGGAGCTGGGTGCCCTGACCTCGTGGGAGGCGTGGCTGCGGTGGCGGGACAAGGTGGTGGCCCGTTACCGCGCGCAGGGGGTGAACTGTCCGCTGCACACGGCGCTGTCGCGGCTGGGGTCGACGACGGGTGCGGCGCGGGCGGTGGCGGCGGGGTTGCTGGAGCAGTGGCAGGGGGAGCTGGCCGCGGGCATCCGCCACTTGCAGGGCAGTGGCGAGGGTGGGGTGGGGCTGGATGCCGAGCGGGAGGCGGCGGCGTTGCTGGCGGGGGTGCAGGGCGGGGTGCTGATCCTGCTGACCACGGGTTCCACCGTCCACCTGGAGGCGGCCCTGGACTCGGGCCTGGCGAGGTTGCGCGAGGCGCGGCCCGTCTCCTGACCCGGACGCGTTGGTCTGGACCAGGAGTCGAAACTGTGGCTCTCGCCACGCCCGCGGGAGCCCGTCGTGAGAAGGCTCACCCGCGGCGGGGGATCGCGGTGGCAGAGGGCGACGACGCCTACGAGCACTGGGCAGGCCTTGGTTCGGCACGGGCGAAGGCCCTGTCCGTTTCGGGACCAAGGTCATCGGTCCGGTTGACCTTGGACCTGGTGGTGGCACGTGTGTACCCGGGCAACCGTGGACGGTCGCCCGGTGTGATCGGGCGCAGGCGCCGTCCAGCGTGGCGGCGTCGTTCCCTGCCGTCTACCCGGCGCACGGGCGCGAAACGCGGCCGTACGCTCCGGAGGACCCCAGACAGATGTCCCAGACCATCGACAACGCCCCGTATACCGCCTTCCACCGCAGGCTGGCGCTCGCCTGTTCCGGTGGGCCGCTGCTGGACGGCTACATCCTGAGCATCGTCGGCGTCGCCCTGATCGGGATGCGCCCCGACCTGGGCCTGTCCACCGCGCAGGTCAGCCTGATCGGCGCGGCCGCCCTGGTGGGCATGTTCGTCGGCGGCGCCCTGTTCGGCGTGCTGACCGACAAGATCGGCCGGGAGGTGATGTACACCGCCGACCTGCTGGTGATGGTCGCCTGCTCGGTGCTCTCCTTCTGGGTCGACTCGGTGTGGGCGATCGCCGTGCTGCGCTTCGTGCTCGGCATGGCGGTGGCCGCCGACTACCCGATCGCCACCTCCCTGCTCGCCGAGTGGCTGCCCGCCAAGCACCGCGGGCGGCTGCTCGGCCAGCAGATCGTCGCCTGGTACGCCGGCTCGGTGCTCGCCTACGTGGTGGGCTACCTGTTCCTGGAGCTGGCCGGGCCGGGCAGCTGGCGGTGGATGCTGGCCAGTTCCACCGTGCTGTGCGTGGTGTTCCTGGTGATCCGGCGCGGCTCGCCGGAGTCGCCGCGCTGGCTGGCCGCCAACGGGCGGGTGGGCGACGCGGTGCGCGTGGTGGAGAAGCACCTCGGGGTGCGGGTGGACGGCCGTGAGCTGATGCCCGACCCGGCCGAACGCGCCCGGCGCAGCAGCGGGCTGCGGCTGCTGATGACCCCGCCGTACCGGCGCCGCACGCTGTTCTGCGGGCTGTTCTTCCTGTGCCAGGTGGGTCCGCTGTTCGCGATGCTGACCTTCGGCCCGCAGATCCTGTCCTCCTTCGGCATACCCGGCGGCACCGTGATGGAGACCCTGGGCACCGGGCTGATCAGCCTGGTCTTCCTGCTGGGCTGCTACCCGGCGCTGCGCCTGGTCGACACCAGGGGCCGGCGCCCCGTCATCATCTGGTCGTTCGCGCTGATGACCGTCCCGCTGGCGCTGCTGGGCGTGTGGCCCACCGCGCCGGCCGCCGTGGCGCTGACGGCGCTGTGCGCGTACGCGTTCCTGTGCGGCGGGCCGAACGTGCTCGACTGGACCTACCCGAACGAGCTGTTCCCGACCGAGATCCGGGCCACGGCGGTGGGGGTTGCGACCTCGGTGAGCCGGATCGGCGCGGCGGTGGGCACCTACCTGCTGCCGCTGTCGCTGACCGGGCTGGGCACCGGGCCGACCATGCTGATCGCCGCCGGGACGACGGCGCTGGGGCTGCTGGTGTGCGTGCTGTGGGCGGAGGAGACCCGCGGCACCGCGCTGGGCGCCGCCCCGGCCGCCGGCCGTACCTCTGCGGCCGAGGCGCCGGCCGTCCCGGCGCGGCGCGTGCCGCAGACGGCGCGCGGCTGACGGCTGCTGCGTGGCGGCGGCGCCGTCCGGGATGCCTCCCGGGCGGCGCCGCCGTCGTTGCTCACCGGTGGTCGTCCTTCGTGTCGTCGACGCCGTTCAGGCGGTTCAGGACGGCCCGGAAGACCCACCGGTCGAGGTACCCCGAGTAGAGGGAGTGGGGTGGGAGGGGATCGTCGCGTTCGACGCCGGGGGGGCAGTCCGCCGGTGGCGGGCGCGAGTTCGCGTTCGTCGCGGAAGGCGAGGGCGGACCAGTACTCGGCGGCCAGCGGCGCGGCGGCCACGCCCGGGGGCGTGGGCCAGGGCTCGCCGGTCTGGGGGTGGCGCGGGACGACGGCGATGTCCGGGAGGGGACGGGGCAGCGGTCGGCCCGGTCCGGCCAGGGCCGCGCGCCGGGCCGGGCGGGCCTGCGGGGGCGGGAGTTGGTGGAGGAGTCCGCGGAAGGCCCGGGTGAGCGGGCCGGGGGCGAGGGCGAGGGGCGCGCCGTCGGCGGCGGAGACCAGGTGGGCCAGGGTCACGGCGGCTTCCACGTCCCAGCGGATGCTCCGGCTCCCGTCCGCCTCCACCAGGGCGGCGGCGCGCCACCGGCCGGCGACCGACGCCCAGTCGGCGACCGGGCGGGGCGGACCCGCGGGGACTCGGCGCACCGCGTCCGGTTCCAGCCAGGTGGCCTGCCACGCGGAGCACTCGTCGATCCGGGCCGCCACCGGGTGGCCGCAGCCCGCGCAGGCGAGGTTCGGTCCGCCGTAGCCGTCGAGGCCGCAGCAGTTGCCTTCGTTGCGCCCGGGGATCAGGCGGGTGCCGACGGCGTCGCCCGGGGCCAGTAGCACCGACCCCTCGTTCTCGCCCTCGTCGGCGGAGTCGAGCAGGTCGATGCCGAGGGCGTAGGTCCCGGACTCCATCAGGACGGGCATGGCCACGCCGTTGCCGTAGGGGATGCCGGCGTAGACGGGGAACGGGACCCGCGACAGCGGCCCGGTCAGCGCGGTGCCGCACCCCCTGCACTCGAAGACCTCCACGCCCGCCCGCTCCCCCTTCGTCCGCACCGTCGGCAGGCGAGTATCGCGGTCCGGGCGGACACGGGCCAACGGTTTTGCGGGGCGCGTCGGCGTGTCCGTGGTGCGCCGGGCCCGGGCGGCTTTGTCAAGCCCGCACCGCGGCCGGCCGATCGGCAGTAACCTCGGCTCTCTGCAACGACGGGCCCGGCAGGGCGAATTGGAGGCGGCGGGTGGCCGAGCGGAAGGCCGGGGGCGGCGAGGGGGCCGGGCGGGACGACGGGCCGCTGCACGAGCGCGAGGCCGAACTGCGGTCGGCGGCCCAGGCGATCGGGGCGCTGACCCGGCCGGCCGGCACCGGGGTCGGGGAGCTGCTGCTCTACACCGGAGCGGCCGGACTGGGCAAGACCGCGATGCTGACCGAGGTTCGGCGGGCGGCGAGGCACGCGGGCTGCACGGTGCTGTTCGCCCGGGGCGGCCAGCGGCAGTGCCACGAGCCGTTCCACGTGGTGCGCCAGCTGGTGCGGCCGGTGCTGTCGGCCCTGTCCGACGACGAGCGGGCGCGGGTCTTCGGCCCGTGGGAGGACGTCGTCGGCCCCGCGGCCGGCCTGCGGCCGCCCGGCGGGCAGCTCGACCCGCAAGGGGTCCGCGACGGGCTGGACTTCGTCGTGACCCGCCTGGTGCAGCTGCGTTCGCCGCTGGCCGTGCTGGTCGACGACCTGCACTGGGCCGACCCGGAGTCGCTCGGCTGGCTGGCCGGCTTCGCGCTCCGGGCCCGGGAGCTGCCGGCCCTGCTGGTGCTCGCCTGCCGCGACGAGTTCCCCGACGACGCGCTGGCGCTGCAACGCGGCCTCGCCGACCGGGCCGACCGCCGGCACGAACTGCGCCCGCTCCAGCCCGCCTCGGTCGCGCACCTGGTCCGCGCGGCCCTGGGCGCGCAGGCCGAGGACGCCTTCTGCCGCCACGTGTGGGCGGTCACCGCCGGGAACCCGTACGAGACCGCCGCCCTGCTGCGCGAGGTGGCCGACCAGCGCCTCGACCCGGTCGAGGAGAGCACCGGGTTGCTGCGCGAGATCGCCGCCACCGCCCGCGGGATGACGCTGCGCCACTGGCTGGACCGGCTCGGACCCACCGCGCTGCGCTTCGCCTGGGCGGCGTCGCTCCTGGACACCGACATCCGCCCCGACCTCGCCGCCGCCATCTGCGCCCAGGGGCCCGAGACCGCCGCCCAGTCCGTCCGGGAGCTGCGCCGGCACCGGGTGCTGACCGTCACACCGGCGGGCCGGCTGGAGTTCGTCCACCCGCTGATCGCCACCTCGGTCTACCAGTCCATGCCGCCGGCCACCCGGACCGGGATGCACGGGGTCGCCGCCGTCGAGGTCGAGAACGCCGGCCTCGGCCTGCCGGCGGCCTCCCGGCACATGCTGGAGATCCTGCCCGAAGGGGACGGCTTCATCGTCGACAAGCTGCGCCGGGCGGCCCGTGAGCACCTGGCCATCGGCGCGCCCGAGGCCGCGCAGCGCTGCCTGCGCCGCGCCCTCAGCGAGCCGCCCGCCGACGAGGACCGCGCCTCGGTGCTCTACGAGCTCGGCTGTTCGGCGCTGCTCACCGACCCGGCGACCACGGTCAACCAGCTGCGCCTGGCGCTCGCCGACCCGTACGGACTGGACCCCGGGCTGCGGGTGGACGCGACCTTCCGCCTCGCCCAGGCCCTGGCCCACAGCAACCGGCTCGGCGAGGCCGCCGCGCTGTGCGCCGAGGAGGCCTCGCGCACCCCGCCCGGCCCGGGGCGGATGCGCCTGGAGGTCGCCCACTTCATGTTCGCCGCCTTCCAGTCCGAGGACGCGGACGGCCCCGGGCGCTCCCGGCGCCTGGCGCAGTTCCACCGGACGCTGGACGCGGTCGGCCTGGCCTTCACCGACGCCGGCGCGGACGCGGCGGCCCCGGGCGGGGCCGTGTTCGAGCAGGACGGTCTGGCCCACGCGGTGGCCGTGCTGCGCTGCTGGGACCTCACGCTGCGCGGCGTCGACCGCGCGCGGGCGCTCGCACTGGCCGACTCCGCGCTGCCGCAGGGCCGGCTGCCGCGCAGCCTCGGCTGGACCAACACCACCTGGGGCTTCGAGCTGCCCGGCATCCTGGGCATCAGCTACCTGTACGCCGACCGGGTCGACCGGGCGGAGGAGCTGTTCACCGAGGCGGTGCGCGCCTACGAGGTCGCCGGGTGGAGCGGCGGCCACCTGGGCTTCGCCTACCTGCTGACCGGCATGCTGCGGTTCCGCTGCGGCGCGCTGGCGGAGGCCGAGGACTACCTGCGCCGGGCGCTGCGCACGGCCGGGCGGATCGGCCCGGGCACCCCGCTGCACTGGGACGCGGTGGGGGCGCTGGCCGAGACCCTGGCGGCGCGCGGCCGCCTGGAGGAGGCCCTGGAGCTCGCGCGCGAGCACGCCTTCGGTCCGCCGTACCCGACCGTGATGGTGCTGCCCGACGCTCCCACGCTGTACGGGCGCCTGCTGCTGGCGGCGGGCGACGCGGCGGGCGCGGCCGAGGTGCTGACGGCCGCCGGCGCGGCCCTGGACGCGCGCGGGTGGCGCAACACGGTGTGGGCGCCGTGGCTGGGGCACCTGGCGCGGGCGGTGGCCCCGTCCGAGCCGCAGCGGGCCCGCGAGCTGGCCGGGGAGGCGGTGCGCCGGGCCCGGCAGTCGGGCACGGACTCGGCCGTCGGCAGCGCGCTGCGGCTGTGCGCCGCGGTGCACGAGGGGCCTCGCGCGGCCGAGCTGCTGGCGCAGGCGGTGCGGCACCTGGAGCGCTCGCCGGCCCGCTACGAGCACGCGATGGCGCTGGTCGACCTCGGCGGGGCGCTGGGCCCGGCTCCGGAGGCCCGTGCCGCGCTCGCCCGGGGGCTGGAGCTGGCCGTCGAGTGCGGCGCCGACGGTCTGGCGGACCGCGCCCGCGGCCTCCTGGAGGCGGGGGCCGGGGCGGGCGGCTGAGGCGGGGGCGGTCAGACGGACAGGGCCGCTCGGCCGGGCACGCGGCGCAGCGCCCGGCCCAGGGTCAGGCCGCCGGGCCCGACCGCGGCGATCAGCAGGAAGGCCCAGCAGAACATCACCGCGGGTTCGCCGCCGTTCTGGATGGGCCACAGGCCGTGCTCCTGGTGGACGGTGAAGTAGGCGTAGGCCATCGACCCGGAGCACAGGAGCGCGGCCGGGCGCACCGCCAGGCCCACGAGGACCAGGGCGCCGCCGGCCAGCTGGACGGCGGCCGCCCACCAGCCGGGCCACTGCCCGAACCCGGGTGCTTTGCCGTGCGTACCGCCCAGGACGCCGAAGATGGTGGCCGCGCCGTGGCAGGCGAACAGCAGGGAGGCCACGATGCGGAACAGCCCCAGGACCAGGGGGCGGGTGCGTTCGGCGAGCGGCGAGGGGTCGACGGTCATCGGGGAGCTCCTCGGTCAGGTGGGGGTGGTGGCGGGGCCGGGTACGGGTGTGCGCGCCGGTGTCGGGGCCGTGCGGGGTCCTCTCCGGCCGCGGTTGACGCGGCGGCGCCAATTCTGACTCCGTGTCACATCGGGCGGCAGGAGCGGGGAGCTCTGAGGTTCCTCTGAGTTCCTGGGCGGCCGGCGCCGAGGGGGCCGTCCACCGCCGGGGCGGCCCGCCGGCGGTGCCCTCGGGAAAATATGCGGCTCTTGCAACTTAATGAGTGCACAACTATTGTTTAAGCGCATAGACTTCATTCGCAACAAGCCGCGTCCGCCGCGCCGACGGGCGCGGCGGACCGAGCCGGGAGCCCGCCATGAGCGCCACCACCCTCTTCACCCCGTACACCCTGCGGGAAGTGACCGTCCCCAACCGGGTCTGGATGCCGCCGATGTGCCAGTACAGCGCGGCGCCGGCCGGGGACGCGGCCGGGGTGCCCACGGACTGGCACTACACCCACCTCGCGGCGCGGGCCGCGGGCGGTACCGGGCTGATCATCGTGGAGGCCACCGCGGTCAGCCCCGAGGGGCGCATCAGCCCGTACGACCTCGGGCTGTGGAACGACACCCAGCTGGAGGCGTTCCGCCGGATCACCTCCTTCCTCAAGGAGCAGGGCACCGTCCCGGCCGTCCAGCTGGGCCACGCCGGGCGCAAGGCCTCCACCGAGCGGCCGTGGGTCGAGCGCGGGCGTGCCCTGGCCCCCGAGGAGGAGCACGGCTGGGTGCCGGTGGGCCCCAGCGCCGTGGCCTTCTCCCCTGACCACACCACGCCCGACGAGCTGACGGTCGATCAGATCCGTGTGGTCGTCGGCGCGTTCGCCGACGCCGCCCGGCGTGCGCTGGAGGCGGGCTTCCAGGCCGTCGAACTCCACGGCGCCCACGGCTACCTGATCCACCAGTTCCTCTCCCCGCAGAGCAACCACCGCACCGACGCCTACGGCGGCTCCTTCGAGGGCCGCGTCCGCTTCGCCCTGGAGGTCGTCGACGCGGTGCGCGCGGTGTGGCCCGAGGAGCTGCCCCTGTTCTTCCGCGTCTCGGCGACCGACTGGCTCACCGAGAACCCGCAGGACGGCCGCGAGGGCTGGACCAGCGAGGACACCGTGCGCCTGGCCAAGGAGCTCCAGGCGCACGGCGTGGACCTGCTGGACGTCTCCACCGGCGGCCTCGTGCCCGACGCCCGGATCGAGGCCGCGCCCGGCTTCCAGGTGCCCTTCGCCGAGGCGGTGCGCAACGAGGCCGGGCTGCCGGTGGCGGCCGTCGGCCTGATCACCGACCCCGCCCAGGCCCAGGACATCCTGGCCACCGGGCGGGCCGACGCCGTCCTGATCGGCCGCGAGCTGCTGCGCAACCCGTTCTGGGCCCGCCACGCGGCCGGCGCGCTGGGCGGCGAGGTCCACTCCCCCGTCCAGTACCACCGCGCCTGAGCACGGGCGGGGGCCCGGGCGGGGGCCCGGGCGGCCGCGCCGCAGGTCAGCTG
>NZ_JBHWDU010000135.1:0-13271 GCF_042734825.1 Kitasatospora sp. NPDC059648
GACCGAGGCCGGGGATGTCAACATATCTGGCGTTGACTTTTGGCACGCTGTTGAGTTCTCAAGGAACGGACACTTCCTTCGGACCGCCTTCCAGCAGGCCCTCCGGGCGCTTCGTTCTTTCGTGTTTCCAGCTTATCAGACGTTTTCCGCTCCGTTTTCCGGGCCTTCGTCATCCAACTCGCCGGTGTCTTCCGGCGCTTGACGCACCGTCCGACGTTCCAAACTCTAGCCGACCACCGCTCCGAAAAGCGAATCCAGCGAGTCCGACCGCAATCCAGTAAACCGAGCACGCCGGACAAGCACCGGGCCGTGACGCGAAAAGCGAACGACCGGCGCGGACCGGAGTGGTGTTCCAAGGGATTGGCCGCCCCGGGACCGTCCGCGCAGAACTGCGTGTCCGGTGCTCCCTGCCGAGCGACTGGGAGACAGTACCCCTCCCCGGTGCTCGAAACAAATCCCGGGGGCATCCTGGGTGCCGCACGGCCGCACGACCAGGCCGCGGGTCCGCACACACCGCACTGGGCCGACCAGGGGAATCCGGGATCCGCCGCCGCCATATCGGCCCGTCAACCCGCATCACCGACGCCAGCTTTGTCGACGTTTGGTCAACTCTTCCCCCTCACAAGGGACTAGTCATGCCCAAAGCCCGTCGGCACGCTCTCGTCGCCGCCACCGCCCTGCTGGCACTGCTCGGCAGTGCCTCACCGGCCCCCGCCACCGCCGCCGTCCTGGCCCCGATCGCCGCGCACCACCACGGCGACGGGTTGCTGCACGGCACCAGCTCCAACTGGGGCGGCTACGTGGCCACCGGCGGCAAGTTCACCAGCGTCAGCGCCGACTGGATCCAGCCGGCCGTCACCTGCACCGACTCCGACACCCGGTCCGCGTTCTGGGTCGGCCTCGACGGCGACGGCAGCAACACCGTCGAGCAGATCGGTACCGAGGCGGACTGCTCCAGCGGTTCCCCGGTGTACTCAGCCTGGTACGAGATGTTCCCTTCCTACCCCACCGACCTGCGCGACCCCGTGGAGCCGGGCGACCACCTGACCGCGAGCGTCACCACCGACGGCTCCGGGACGTTCACGCTCGCCCTCACCGACAGCACCCGGGGGTGGTCCCGCAGCGTCCGCAAGACGCTGAAGAACGCCGCCCGGGCGTCCGCCGAGGTGATCGTCGAAGCCCCGTCCAGCCTCTTCGGCGTCCTCCCGCTGGCCGCCTTCCACACCGTCGGCTTCACCGACGCCACCGTCAACGGGCAGAGCCTCGGCGCCGCCAAGGCGTCGAGCATCGACATGGCCGAGGGCGGCGTCACCAAGGCCACCACCACCGCGCTCGCCGGTGGCACCGATTTCTCGGTGAACTGGCAGCACAACTGGCAGCACAACTGACAGCTCCCCCGGCGGCGGCGCCTGACGGCAGAGCCGTTAGGCGCCGCCGGTCAGTTGGCGGCCCCGTTCCAGGAAGCCCAGCAGGCCTGCCCCATCGCCGAGCCCACGGATCGGCCTCGCGGTACCAAAGGGCGCGTTCCAGAACTCGCCCCGAACGCGTAGTTCAACGACCTCGTCGGGCGAGATCGACCATCCGCCGAAGGCCATCGCCGAACCGTCCGCCGAACCCGGGCCACGGACCGTATGCTCACCGGATGGAGACCAACCCAGCGGTGCGACCGTGCGAAGTCCTCGTCTCCGGGGCGTACTTCGCGGATCTGGTGTTCCACGGTCTGGCCCGGCCCGTGCGGCCGGGCACGGAGGTCTTCGCCGACGGCTTCGGCCTGGTGCCGGGCGGCGCGTACACCCTGGCGATGGCGCTGAACCGGCTGGGGCGGCTGGTCCTGTGGAGCGCGGACTTCGGTACCGACCTGTTCAGCGCCCACGTGCTGGCCTGCGCCAGACAGGAAGGGCTGGCCGAGGGCGCCTTCCGCCACCACCCCTTCCCGGTCCGGAGCCTGACCGTCGCCCTCGCCTCCGCCGACGACCGGGCGATGGTCAGCTTCCAGGACCCGGTCGACGCCCAGCCGCTCGCGCCCCTGGTCGACCGGCTGCGCCCTCGTGTGCTGCTGCTGCCCCAACTCCGTTGCGACGACGCCACGGTGACGGGCCTGCGAGCGGCGCGGCGGCTCGGCGCGCTGGTGGTCATGGACTGCCACGACAACCCGGCGACGCTCGACGACCCGGCCGTGCGTGAGGCCCTCGCCATGGTCGACGTCTTCACGCCCAACGACGCGGAGGCCCTCCGCCTGACCGGTGCCGGCGACCTTGACGGCGCGATCGCCGCGCTCGCCACTCTGGTGCCCACCCTCGTGGTCACCCGCGGCGCACGGGGCGCGGTCGCGGTCCGGGACGGTGTGCGGCACGACGCCCCATCGGTCCGCCCTGCCGACGCCATCGACCCGACGGCGGCGGGCGACTGCTTCAACGCCGGTCTGGTGCACGGACTGCTCAACGGCTGGAGCCTGCCCGACTGCCTCGCCGCGGCGACGCTCTGCGGCGCTGCGGCGACCACCGGCCCGGGCTCCAGCGCGGCCCTGAACGCCGTGGAACTCGACCGCCGCCTCGGCCGCCGTCCGCACCCGCCATCCCGGGCAACTACCAACGTTTGGTGAACACTTCACCCCCGGACGTGATCGTGTTAGCGTCCCTCGGATGTCGAGGATTCTGGTCACCGATCTGGACGGCACACTGCTCGGCGGCACGCAGCACGATCGCACCCGATTACTGGACGCCCTGGCCCGTCACCCGGAGGTGACGACGGTCTTCGCCACCGGCCGGGGACCGTCCTCGATCCGTGAGGTCCTCGGCGATCCTCTCGTCCCACGGCCGCGGTGGATCATCGCCGACGTCGGCGCGACCGTCGTCGACGGCACCGACTTCTCCCCCGTCGACCCGGTGCAGGAACAGCTGCGGGCCGGCTGGCCGGGCCACGACCTGGTCCGCGCCGCACTGCACCGCTTCCCCGCGCTCGCCTACCAGCACGGCGTCGTCCAGCACGGCCGCTGCTCCTACCACCTGGCCCCGGACGGGCTGACCGACGAGCTCACCGCGGCAGTCGAAGCGCTCGGCTGCACCTGGGTGTACTCCGCCGACCGCTACTTCGACGTCCTTCCGCAGAACGCCTCCAAGGGCAACGCCCTCCGCGCCCTGGCCGCGAAGCTGGGCTGGCGGCCCGAGCACATACTGGTCGCCGGGGACTCGCTCAACGACCTCTCGCTGTTCCGCCTGGGCACCCACGCCGTGGTCGTCGCCGGGGCGGAACCCGCCCTGCTCGCCACCCTCGCCGAGGACCCCCTCGTCCACCGCGCCGACCGGGCCGGAGCGGGCGGCATCCACACGGCGCTCCGGAAACTCGGCTGGCTCTCCTCCGACCCCGACCCCGGCCCCGACCCCAACCCGGGTGCCCAGCACCCCGCCCCCGGCTCGCGGCACCGCATCCCCGCCCCCCGGCACCCCGCCCCCGGCTCGCGGCACGGCGCAGGCCGACACTCCCTCGTGGTCGCCTACCACCGCCCCCCGCTCCACTGGAACGGCGAGCGCTGGCAGCCGCCCCGCAGCCCAAACGGCATCCTGCCCACCCTGGGCAGCGCCTTCGCCGACGGCCTGCCGGGCATCTGGGTCGCCGCGCTGACCGGCCGCGACCGGCTCGCCCCGCACCCGCAGCCCACCGCCCTGCCGCTGTCCCCCGTGCCGCTGGACACCGCCGTCTGGGACGGCTACTTCCACCGCGCGTGCAAGGAGACGCTCTGGCCGGTGCTGATGTCCGAACCGGACCGGTCCGTCCATGACGAACGGGCCTGGGCCGACTACCGTGCGGTCAACGCACGCTTCGCCGGGCACATCAGCGGCCAGGCGGCGCCGGGCGCCACCGTCTGGCTCCACGACTACAACCTGTGGCTGGTCCCCGGCCTGCTGCGCCGCCTCCGCCCCGACCTCAGGACCGGCATCTTCCACCACACCCCCTTCCCGTCCCCCGAGGTCTTCGCCACCCTGCCCGTGGCCGACGAGCTGCGCCGCTCGCTGGGCTGCCTCGACTGGGCGGGCTTCCACACCGAGGACTTCGCCGAGCGCTTCCGCCGGACGCTCGCCGGGCGGTCCGACCCGCCGCAGACCGCCGTCCACCCGCTCGGGATCGACCGGCCGGCCGTCGAGGAGCTCGCCCGCCTCCGCGCGCCCCTCCTTCGTTCGCCCCACCGCCGCCCGGCCACCGGCCGGCTGGTGCTGTCCGTCGAACGCCTCGACTACGCCAAGGCCCCGATCCAGAAGGTCGACGCCATCGACCACCTGCTCGCCCTGCGGCCGGACCTGCGCGGCCGGCTCACCTTCCGGCTGGTCTGCCCGCCCCCGGAACCCGGCATCACCGCCTACGACACCACCCGCCACCACCTCGAGCATCGCGTCGCGGCCGTCAACGCCGCTTGGCGCAGCGGGAACTGGCAGCCCGTCGACTACCTCCCCCGCGGCCTGTCCGCCGCCGAGGTGGTCGACGAGTACCTGGCGGCCGACGTCCTCTGGGTGACCTCCCTCCAGGACGGGATGAACCTCACCGCCAAGGAGTTCACCGCCGCCCAGGCCGCCCTCCCCCACCCCCGCACCGGCCCGGGCCCGGGCGTCCTGGTGCTCTCCCGCCACGCCGGCGCCGCCACCGAGCTCGGTCCGGCCGCCCTGCTCACCGACCCCCGCTCCCGCGACGACCTCAGCACCGTCCTCGCCCGCGCCCTCGACCTCGGCCCCGCCGAACGGCGCGCCCGGATGGACCGGCTCTCCCGGCTCCTCGGCCACGAGCGCCCCGCCGACTGGGCCGCCCGGATCGTCCATGGCATCCGTACCTGCGCCCCCGGCACCGCCGCACCGACGGCCCGACTCCGTCGATCCGTGTGCGGTCCGCGGCCGGTCCGAGCGTTCTCATGAACTGCCTCTTGCCCGTGGAGGGTTGGTGAGGGAATCATGACAGCCCTCACACAACCGGGGAGTTGAGACGTCATGGGCGCCGTCATGGCCGGCACCGAAGCGGCACGGCAGGCGGCCTCGGCGAGTCGCCGTCAACTGGTGGTCCTGCTGACCGCCAAGACGATCTCGGACATCGGCTACGCGCTCGACTTCATCTGCCTGTCCGTCTTCGTCTGGGAGCACAGCCGGTCGACCCTGGAGACCGGACTGGTCAGCGTTGCGCTGTACGCCGGTGCGATCGTGGGCGGCCGGCTCGGGCACCGCTACGGGGACCGCTGGGACCGCCGTCGGGTGATGATCGGCGCCGACCTCGCCCGGGCGCTGATGCTGGGCCTGCTGGCGCTCCTGCCGACGGGCGTGCAGAACTGGTGGCTGTACCCGGCCGTCATGGTGATCGGCACCGGGCGCTCGGTGTTCGAGGCCACGCTGTCCGCCGCCACGCCCGTCATGGCCGGCTCGCGCACCCCGGCAGTGAACAGCGCGCTGGCCGGCCTCAAGGGGGTGGCCTTCATGGTCGGCATGGGCCTCGCCGCCGTCCTGGTCCCCCTGGCCGGGTACCGCTGGGTGTTCGGGCTGGACGCGTCCAGCTATGCGCTCTCCGCGGCGGTGCTGCTCGCACTGCGCCTGCGGATGCGGGAGCCGGACGGCCCGGCCGCCGCGGCCCGGGACCGCTCCGGCGCCTGGCCGCTTCTGGTGGCCGCCGGACTGGCCGGCCTGGTCGTGCTGCGCGGGCTGGACGCGTTCGGCAGTGCCTCCCAGCACGTCGGGCTGCCCCTGCTGGGCACCGAGCTGCGCCCGGCCGAGCCCGCCGTGGTCTCCGGTGCGGTGTGGGGCAGTTGGGCGGCCGGGCTGCTACTGGCCAGCTTCGTACTGCGTCCGCTGGCCAAGCGCCTCGTCGAACGCGCACCGGCCCCGGTGTACTGCGTCGCCACCATGGTGATGTCGCTGGGCTTCATCGGCGTGTTCTGGCTCGACGGCTGGTGGCCGCGGCTGCTGGCGGCCGCCGGGGCCGGACTGGGCGACGCGCTGAGCGAGATCACCTACAAGCAGTCCCTCCAGCAACTGCCCGACGGGCGGAGGGGAAGGGCCTTCGGGCTGTCCCAGATCACGGTCAACACGGGCTTCATGGCCGGCCTGCTGGTCACGAGCCTGGTGCTGCAGCCGTCCTGGGTGGCGCAGTGGGTGCTGCTGCTGCACGGCGTGCCGCTGCTGGTGGCCGGCTGGATGGCGGTCGGCGCGGCCCGGGCCTCCGGGACGGTCCGGGCGGCCTCATGAGCGGGACACGCGGACACGGCACCGCCGCCGGTGACGTCTACCTCGACTACGCCGGGCTGGGACGGCTCCGGCCCGCCGCCGTCGCCGCGATGCGCACCGCGGTGGACGAGGTGCTTCCGTACGGCAGCGCCAGGGTCGGCCCCCTCTTCGGCGCCCGGAACGCCGCCCGGCGGTCCGCCGCCCGGCTGCTCGGCTGCACGCCCGAGGAGGTGGCCTTCGTCCCGAACACCTCGGCCGCCATCCACCTGGTGGCCGACGGGCTGGACTGGCGCCCGGGCGACCAGGTCGTGCTGTTCGACCGGGACTTCCCGGCCAACGTACGGCCGTGGCTTCGCCTGCGCCGTCACGGGGTCGAGCCGGTCTGGGTGCCGATGCGCGACGGCGGCTACCGGATCGAGGACGTGGCGGCGGCCGTCGGGCCGGCCACCCGTCTGGTGGCGGTGAGCCACGTCAACTTCGCCACCGGCTTCCGCTGCGACCTCGACCGGATCTGCGAACTTGCCGCCGGAGTCGGGGCGTTGGTCTGCGTGGACGCCGTACAGAGCTTCGGCGCGCTGCCGCTGTCGGTGGCCGGGACCCCGGTGGACTTCCTGGCCGCGGGCGCGCACAAGTGGCTGTGCGGGCCACCGGGCACCGGGGTCTTCTACTGCCGGGCCGACCGCCTGGAACTGCTGCGCACCACGCCCACCGGCTGGTTCGGCTACCAGGGCGCCGCGGAGGTGTCCAAGGGGCCCGGACACCTGCGCTACGACCTGCCCGAGCGGGCCGCGGCCGCCCGGGTCGAGGGCGGGATGTACGACCTGGTCGGCATGGCCGGGCTCGCCGCCGCCCTGGCCGAGCTGGAGGAGACCGGCATCACCGCGGTCGCCGAGCGGGTGCGCACCCTGGCCGACCGGCTGCGCACCGGGATCGCCGGGCTCGGGTACCGGCCGGCGCTCCCCCCGGACGGCGCCGGCCGCTCGGGCGTGGTGAGTTTCTCCGGTGGCCGGACGGAGGCGGCGGAGATCGTCCGGCGATTGGCGTCGGCCGGAATACACGTTTCCGTTCCGGACGGCTGGGTCCGCGTCTCCCCGCATTTCTGGACAACCGACGAAGAAGTGGCGGCGATTCTCGCCGAGCTTGCCGTGCACAAGCCTTGACGGCACTGTTCCGGTTCGCCAAGAATAACGCTCAACCGCTTCGCCGGTCCGGATATCCGGGCCGGCCCGTGAAAAGAGAGGGGTTGCGAAATGGCTTACGAGACCTGGGAGTCCCTGGAGGACGAGGTCGAGATCACCACTGGTGCGGCGGACTGCTGGACCTGTCTGATCGACGACGCCGGCGTCTGATCCCGGCGCTCCACCAATACCCCGCGATGGAATTCCGGGTACGTCCGGAATTCCATCGCGGGGCATCTTGCCGATCCCCGGAGCCTGGATCCCGAAAAGTAGAGGAATTACCGCGTGAACCGGTGGGAATTCAGTCACGGAATCGTCGGGGTCAACGCGCCGAGTTGGCTCACCTTCGAGGTGCACCGCCCGTACTTCGACGGCGCCGGATCACCGGCCACGGTCATTCAGGCACGGTCTGCGGTCCTCGCCGCCCGGCGTTTCGAGAACCCTTCTCCGGGCGCGCTGCGGTTCGGCATGACGATGCCCGCGAGCTACCGCCGGCTGCTGGTGCAGGAGTCCCGGCTGACCGCCTACCGGGCGGCGGTCCCGACCGACCTGCCCGACGAGCTGGCATCACCCGCCTGGCGGAGGATGACCGAGGCGTACCGGCGGCACGCCGAGCTGGACCAGCTGGACCGGGCCGGCCTCGCGCACTGGCTGGTCGCGGTCTGCCTCCCCGCCGCGGTCCTCGAGGTCGTCCCGGAGGACCTCGATCCGACGGCCTGCCAGGACGAGGTGACGGCCGCCGTACAGGCCGCCCGCGCGGCTGCCCTGTTCGGCTCCGAGGGCCTCTCCGAGCGAGCCACGGCCGCCTACCGGGTGCTGGCCGACCACCCCGCGCCCACCGTCGCCCACGTCCAGGCGGTGGCCGGGTGGGGCTACCTGCTCGCCCGCCACGCCGGGGACGGCTCCGCCGCGCCCCTCTTCCTCGGCCGCGCCCGGGAGCTGCTCAAGGAGATCGCCGGCGAGCTCAGCCGCTTCACCCACACCGTCCTGACCGCCCGGCTGGCGCTGCGCGAGGTGATGTACGCCGAGCGGCAGCGGGACTTCGGCAGCGCGCGGGCGCTGCTGGCCGACGTCCGGGCGAGCGTCGCCGAGCTGACCGCCCCCGATCAGGACGACGAACTGGTCCTGCTGGAGACCCGTCGGCGGCTGCTCGACCGGCACCTGGAGATCGCGGTGCGGATCGGCGACACCGAGGCCGAACGCGCCGCCGTCGAGGAGGGCGTGGCCCTCGACCCGTCGGACGTGAAGATCCGGATGCAGGCGGCCCAGGCCCACGAGCGCGCGGGCGAGCACGAACAGGCGCTGGCCGGCTACCTGCACGCCGCCCGGCTCGGCCCCTTCGGCACCGGCTTCGCCCTGCTGCGGGCCGCCGACTGCGCCCGCGAGCTCGGGCACACCGAGTTCGCCCGGGTGCTCAACGAACGGGCCTTCCGCGCCGCACCGCGCGCCGGCGCCACGCGGGACGCGCTGCTCGACGCCTGCCGGCGGGACGGCGACCACCCCCTGGCCGAGCTGACGGAACGCGCCGCCACCCGGGACCGGGAACGGCCGTACGCCAACAACTGGCACTACCGGATGTACGCCTCCTACTTCAACCTGGGCGAGTCCGAATCCCCCGGCCTGTACGCCCGGCTCCCCAGCCTGGCCTACGAGTTCGCCGAGCGCGGGAACGGGCGGGCCGAGGTCAACTGGCAGCGCCTCATGCCGCCGGCCTTCCGGGGCAACCTGATCCGCGAGTCCGGGCTGACCGAGTTCGCGGTCGAACACCCCGCCGAGCTGCCCGAGCACCTGCGCACGCCGCGCTGGAACCGGCTGTGCGAATGGCTGGACGACTTCGAGGGCTGCGAGCCCGAGCGGCAGCAGCAGATCGCCATGGTGCTGTACCGGCTCGGTTTCACCAGACTGGTCCTGGAGCTGATCCCCGCCGTGCCGGTCGACCGGCTCCGGACCCCGGCCGAACTGCGGCTGCACCACTGGCGCGACCTGGTGCGCTACGTCGCCTCCGTCGGCAGCGGGGTGGTGGCCACGCCGGAGACCTCCTTCGCCATCGCGGAGCACCCGGCCTGCCCGACCCACCTCCGGTTCGTCATCGCCGTGGTGGCGGTGGTGTTCCACGCCCGCGAGACCCGCTCGCTGGAGGAGGCGACGCGCTGGCGGGAGATCGGCGCCCGGGCGATGGAGGAGTTGCTGGCGGACCCTGACCGCTCCGAGTTCGAGAAGACGATGGCGGAGAGCCGGTTCTACCGCAGCGTCAGCTTCGTGCCGTTCATGGCCCGGGACCGCGACCTGCTGGCCCGCGACATGGACCGCGCCGAGGAGCTCGCCCGGGCGGTGCCCGCCGAGGGGCCGTACCAGGAGTTCCTCAAGCGGGAGAACCTGCGGGCCTGCGTGGAGAGCCGCTCCAAGGAGTGCTACGCGTTCGGCGAGGACGAACGGGGCGACCTGCTGGTCGCGGAGGCGCTGGCCCTGGACCCGTACGAGCCCAAGACCCACATCGAGGTGGCCGAGGGCCTGCTGCGCCGCGACCGGCCCCGGGAGGCGGCCGACAGCTACCTGCGCACCGCCCGGCTCGGCCCGGTCTCCACCGCGTTCGGCTACGCGTCGGCGGCGGAGTGCTTCCGGCGGGCGGGCCAGCCGGTCCTCGCCGAGGACTGCTACCTCCAGGCCCTCCGGCTGGACCCGTACGCGATCTCCGCGGCCCGCGGCTGGGCGGCCGTCGGCCCGGCCAACGGCATGGAGGAGCTGGCCCGCACGTACCTGGCCGACCTGGAGGCCTGGGGAGCGGCCCGGCGCGCCGCCCGACGGGAGCGGCCGTGAGCGTCACCTGGGTGCTGCGCCCGGAGACGGGCACCGGGACGGGCTCCGAGGCGGGGGCAGGCGCCGAGGCCGTCGTGCGGCCGGTGTGGGCCGGCGAGCCGCCCGCCGACCTGCCCGCCGCGTACCTGGCCGGTACCGGGTTCGGCGGCGAGGTGGGCCAGGTGCTGCAGCTGCCCGGCACTCCGGTGACCGTACTGCTCGGCGTCGGGCCGCGGGCCCGGCTGGACCGGGACGCGATCCGGGCCGCGGCGGCCGGGCTGGCCCGCGCCGTCTCCGCCTACCGGCACCTGGCCGTCCACCCTCCGGGCCCGGACCTGCGGCCGCTGGTCGAGGGCTACCTGCTCGGCGGATACCGGTTCACCCGGTACCGGAGCGGAGCGGTCGCGCCGACCGACCAGCTCGTCGAGGTGCTCGCCCCGGAGACTCCGGACGCCGCCCGCGGCATGTTCGAGGGCCGTCGGCTGGCCGAAGCCGTCCTCCTGGCACGGGACCTGGTCAACGAACCCGGCGAGGCCCTGACCCCGCCCGCCTTCGCCGAACGCGCCGCCGGGATCGCCGCCGACACCGGGCTGGACTGCGAGGTCTGGGACGGCCCGCGGATCGCCGCCGAGCGGCTGGGCGGGCTGCTCGGGGTCAGCCGCGGCTCCCTGGTGCCGCCCAGGCTGGTCAAGCTGGGCTACCGGCCGAGCCGCTGGACCGAACGGATCGCCCTGGTCGGCAAGGGCGTCACCTTCGACGCCGGCGGCCTGTCCCTGAAGCCCAACGCGCACCTGGCCGGAATGAAGGCCGACATGGCCGGGGCCGCCGCCGTCCTCGGCGCGATGTCCGTCCTGGGCGCGCTGGACTGCCCCGTCGCGGTGGACGCCTGGCTGCCGCTCACCGAGAACATGCCCAACGCCGATCCGATCCGGGTCGGGGACGTCCTGGAGATGCGCAACGGCACCACCGTCGAGATCTGCCACGCGGACGCCGAAGGACGCCTGATCATGGCCGACGCGCTCGTCCTGGCCGCCGAGACCGGGCCACAGGCGATCATCGACATCGCCACCCTCACCGACGCCGCCGCGATCGCCCTGGGCCGCCGGGTCGCCGCGCTGATGAGCACCGACGACGCCCTGACCGACCGCCTGCGCGCAGCCGGCGCCCGCGCCGGCGAACCGCTCTGGCCACTACCGCTCCCCGAGGCGTACCGGCCCCAACTCCGCTCCCGGATCGCCGACCTGGTCAACTACACCCTCGGCACCCGGCACGGCACCGCCCTGCTGGCCGGCCACTTCCTGCGCGAGTTCGTCCCGCCCGACATCCCCTGGGCCCACCTCGACATCCAGGGCACCGCCCTATCCGACACCGACCACGCCGAATGGCCCGCCGGCGCCACCGGCTTCGGCGTCCGCACCCTCGCCGAGCTCCTCACCACCTCCCCCCATCCGCCCGCCTGACCCCCGGTGGGCGCGGCGGCGAGAAGTGGCGCGGATCACAGCGGGTCCCGGGCGGCGGACGAAATGCGGGGGCAGCCGAGATGGTTGGCACGGGCAACCGTTAACGTCCCGGCACATCCACCGCCATCCGCGAGGAATCCCCATGACCGTCACTGAGCCCTCCGCCTCCCGCGCGACCGAGATCCTGTCCCGGCCCGTCACGATCAACGGGCTGACCGTGCCCAACCGCATCGTGATGGCGCCGATGACGCGCAAGTTCTCCCCGGGCGGCGTGCCCGGCGAGGACGTGCGCTCGTACTACGCGCGGCGCGCTGCCGCGGGCGTCGGCCTGATCGTCACCGAGGGAACGTACGTCGGCCACGAGTCCGCCGGTCAGAGCGACGACGTCCCGCGCTTCCACGGCGAGGAGCAGCTGGCCGGGTGGGCCCGCGTCGCCGAGGACGTCCACGCGGCGGGCGGCACCATCGTGCCGCAGCTCTGGCACGTCGGAATGGTGCGCGACCAGAACGACCCGCCCTTCGCCGGCGCCCCGGCCGTCGGCCCGTCCGGCATCCGGCTGGACGGCACCGAGGGGTCGGGGCGGGCCATGACCCGGGCCGACCTGGACGCCGTCGTCCAGGCGTTCGCCGAGGCCGCCGCGGCCGCCGAGCGGATCGGTTTCGACGGCGTCGAACTGCACGGCGCCCACGGATACCTCCTCGACCAGTTCCTGTGGGCCGGCACCAACCGCCGCACCGACGCCTACGGCGGTGACCCGGTCGCCCGGACGAAGTTCACGGCCGAGCTCGTCGCCGCGGTGCGCGAGGCCGTCTCGCCCGCGTTCCCGGTCATCTTCCGCTACTCGCAGTGGAAGCTGGGGAACTACGACGCCCGCCTCGCCGCAACCCCCCAGGAGCTGGAGGCGATCCTCACCCCGCTCGCCGAGGCCGGCGTCGACGCCTTCCACGCCTCGACCCGCCGCTACTGGACGCCCGAGTTCGACGGTTCGGACCTCAACCTGGCCGGCTGGACCAGGAAGCTCACCGGCCGCCCCACCATCACCGTCGGCTCCGTCGGCCTCGACGGCGACTTCCTGACCGCCTTCGCCGGCCAGGACTCCCCGCTCCAGGGCATCGACAACCTCCTCGACCGCCTGGAGCGCGACGAGTTCGACCTCGTCGCCGTCGGCCGCGCCCTCCTCCAGGACCCGGAGTGGGCCGCCAAGGTGCTCGGCGGCCGCTTCGCCGACCTCCGCCCCTACGACGCGTCCGCGATCCGCAGCCTGAGCTGACCTCCCGGCCCCCGCCCCCTCACCGGAGGCCCGACCGGGAGGCCCCGGGGCGCTTCTGGCGGCCAGCCCGTGCCGCGTCAGCGGTCCGGCCCGAATGCCACTGGAGCGGCTGCGCCAGGGTCCGCCCGCTCGCGACGATCCTCGCGCGCGTCACCGGCGACGACCGCGACCGGCCGCATCCTGGCCGCCGAACGCATCACCGCCAGCCGCACCTAGCGCTCCTCCACCCCGCAACACCCGTACGGACATGAGACCGGAGTGGGGGGGGGGTACGCGCCACCTAACCCACCCCCCCCGGGCCCAGCGGGAAGCCCGTGCCGGGGGCCGCGGGGCGGGTGCGGTTGCCGGGTGGGGGAGCCCGCGGGGGGCACTT
>NZ_JBHWDU010000136.1:0-12980 GCF_042734825.1 Kitasatospora sp. NPDC059648
CTCGCCACGGAGTTGCTCGATCTCCCCCAAATCCACGCCGACAGGATGCCCGACTCGCAGACCAAGATCAAGTTAAGTTAACGAAGTACTACTAGAAGGAGCCCCTCGATGCCCCCGACGGCCCCGACGGCGAAAGCGGCGCCCGCCTTCCCGTACACCGATCGCGACCTCGCCCGCTTCCGCGAGACCCAGCAACTCGCCTACCACTGCGCCGAACAGGTCGCCGCCTGGATCGAGCCGGGCGTCACCGAGCGGCAGGCCACCGCCGAGCTGCGCCGCCGCCTGGTCGCCGCCGGGGTGCAGGACTTCTTCCACGTCCCCTTCGCCTGGTTCGGCGACCGCACGGCCTTCCGGCACTTCCACACCCCGCTGCAGTTCTTCGCCGGGAACCGCAGGCTGGAGGAGGGCATGCCGTACGTGCTGGACTGCGCCCCCGTCGTGGACGGCTACACCGCCGACATCGGCTACGGCGGCAAGATCGGCGAGAACCGGGTCTGGGACCGCCTGGCCGCCGACCTGAAGGTCTACCGCGAGCTGATCCTCGCCGAGGTGCGCGCCCGCCGGCCGCTCGACGAGGTGTACGCGGCGGTGGACGCGCAGATCGCCGCGCACGGCTACGACAACCGCCACCAGGTCTACCCGGGCCGGGTGATCGGCCACCAGGTCACCCGCACCACGGGGCGCGGGCCGGCCGGAGTGAACGTCCTCGGCTTCGGCGTGCGCACCCTGCAGACCCTCGGTCGGGAGCTCATCTCCGGGCGCCTGCAAGGCCGTTCACCGCTGTGGGCGGACGGACGGTCGTCCCGGCACGCGCCGACCCCCGGCCTGTGGGCGGTCGAGCCGCACATCGGATTCCGCGGTGTGGGCATCAAGTTCGAGGAACTGCTGGTGGTCACCGAGGACGACGCCCACTGGCTCGACGACGACCTCCCGCACGTCCGCCGCTGGACCGCCGCGACCGATCAGCCGGCCGACGAGCCGACCGGTGAGCCCAACGACGAGCCGACCGACGAGCCGACCGACGAGCCGACCGCCCTGGAGGCCACCCGATGACGCCCCTGCCGACGCCCCCCGTCCGCCGCCGAACCGTCCACTCCGGAGGCCTTCCGCTCGCCGTCTTCGAGCAGGGCGACCCGCAGGCCCCCACCGTCCTCCTGGTGCACGGCTACCCGGACACCCACACCGTCTGGGACGACATCGCCGCCGACCTCGCCCGCGACCACCACGTGGTCCGCTACGACGTGCGCGGCGCCGGCGAGTCGGCCGCCCCGGCGGACCGCGACGGCTACCGCCTGGAGCGGCTCGCCGACGACCTGCTCGCCGTCGCCGAGGCCGTCAGCCCCGGCCGCCCGGTGCACCTCGTCGCCCACGACTGGGGCTCGATCCAGTCCTGGGAGGCCGTCACCGACCCCGGCGCCCGGCACCGGATCGCCTCCTACACCACCCTGTCCGGCCCCAGCCTGGACCACATGGGCTACTGGCTGCGCCACCGGCTGCGCCGCCCCACCCCGCGCCACCTCAAGCAACTGCTCCACCAGGGCCTGCACTCCTGGTACATCACCGCCTTCCACCTGCCCTACCTCGCCCCGGCCGCCTGGCGCCTCGGCCTCGCCCGGGCCTGGCCGCGGGTGCTGCGCGACCTGGAGCACGTCACCCCGCGCGCCGACCACCCGCAGCGCACCCTGCGCCGCGACGCGGTCCGCGGCATCGAGCTGTACCGGGCCAACTTCCGCCCCACGATGGGCAGTCCGCGTGAGCGGCGGACCGAGGTTCCGGTCCAGTTGGTCACCCTCACCCGGGACCGCTACGTCGGCACCTACCTCTCCGAGGGCCTGGAGCGCTGGGTGCCCGATCTGACCCGACGCACACTGCACGCCGGCCACTGGTCGGCACTGCTGGAGAAGGGAGCCACCGTGGCCGGCATGGTCCGCGAGTTCACCGCCCGGATCGAGGCGGGACGGTCCCGGGAGGCCGACGGCGACGACGGCCGCCTGGTCGTCGTCACCGGCGGCGGCAGCGGCATCGGACGGGCCACCGCGCTCGCCTTCGCCGAGGACGGCGCCAGGGTGGTGGTCTGCGACCTCGACCTCGCGGCCGCCGAGCGCACCGCCGAGCTCGCCTCCCTGATCGGCCCGCAGGCGCACGCCTACCGGGTGGACGTCTCCGACGGCGCCGCGATGGACGCCTTCGCCCAGCGCGTCGCCGCCGAGCACGGCGTGCCCGACGTGATGGTCAACAACGCCGGCATCGGCCACTCCGGGACCTTCCTGCAGACCACCGAGAAGGAGTGGCAGCGCGTCCTGGACGTCAACCTCTGGGGCGTGATCCACGGCTGCCGCGCCTTCGGCACCCTGATGGCCGACCGCGGCCAGGGCGGTCACATCGTCAACGTCTCCTCGGCCGCCGCGTACCTGCCCTCGAAGGCGCTCACCGCCTATGCCACCAGCAAGGCCGCCGTCTTCATGCTCTCCGACTGCCTGCGCGCCGAGTTCGTCGGCCACGGCATCGGCGTCTCCACCGTCTGCCCGGGCATCGTCAACACCAACATCACCCGCACCTCCACCTTCTCCGCCAGCACCGCGGCCGAGCAGTCCGCCAAACAGGCCCGCGCCGCCAGGCTCTACGCCCGCCGCGGCTTCCCGCCGGAGAAGGTCGCCACCGCGATCCTCGGCGCCGTCCGGACCGGCAAGCCCGTCGTCCCGGTCACCCCCGAGGCCAAGGCCGCCCGCCTCCTCTCCCGCCTCAGCCCCGGCCTCCTCCGCCTCGCCGCCCGCCTCAACGTCACCTGATCGGGTGGACGTCACCGTGGAAAAGGGTGAGTGAGCGTTTCCTGATCGACAAGTCGGCCTTCGCCCGCTTCTCCAAGCCGGGGGTCAGAAGGGCCCTCAAGCCGTTGATCATCAGGGGAGTGGTCGCAATCTGCGGCGCCGTCGAACTGGAGATCATGCACAGCGCGCGGTCCAAGGCCGATGCCATCGAGATCCGCGAGGGCGTGAGCGGCTTCGACCGGCTGCCCACACCCGACGAGGTGTGGGACCGGGCCATCGAGGTGCAGGCCCTCCTCGCTGCCGCCGGCAACTGGCGGGCGCTGTCCGTGGCGGACCTCGTCATCGCCGCCACCGCCGAGCGCCACGGCGCGACCGTGCTGCACTACGACGGCGACTACGACATGATCGCCGCCGCCACCGGCCAGCCGACCGAGTGGGTCGTGCCGCAGGGAACGGCGGACTGAGCAGCTCATCGGGCCTGTGAGAGCATCCGGGCTCATGGAGATGACAACCGCCCTGTGGTCCTTCGCCCTCGTCGTGGGGCTGCTCACGCTCACGCCCGGGCTCGACACCGCCCTGGTCCTGCGGACCTCCGCGCTCGGGCGGCGGCGACAGGCCTGGGGCGTGGTGCTGGGCATCCAGACCGGGACGCTGATCTGGGGGACGCTGACCTCCGCCGGGGTCACGGCCCTGCTGACCGCCTCGCAGGTGGCGTACGAGGTCCTGCGCTGGGCCGGCGCCGCCTACCTGGTGTGGATGGGCGTCGGGATGCTGCGCAAGCGCGGCACCGAGGCCGCGGCCGAGCAGGAGGAGCCCGTCGACGGCGGCTTCGGGTACGGCTGGCGGCGCGGCACGCTGACCAACCTGCTGAACCCCAAGGTCGGCGTGTTCTACGTGGCCGTGCTGCCGCAGTTCATCCCCGCCGGTGCCCCGCACTTTGCCGCCGGGGTGGCGCTGACCTGCGTGCACGTCCTGGAGGGCGTGCTCTGGTCGACCGTTCTGGTCGGCTTCGCCCGGGTGCTGCGGGGCTGGCTGCGCCGCCCGGCGGCCCGGCGGGCGATGGACCGGGTGACCGGCGCGGTGGTGGTGGGCTTCGGCCTGAAGCTGGCCCTCGCCGACTGAACCCCCGCCGACTGAACGAGGCGCCCCCGTCCTCAGGCGGCGTGGGTCCGTCGTGCGGGTCGCGGCTCCTCCTGCTCGGGCGCCGCGGCGTCGTGGTGGATCGGGCCGTCCCCGGCGCTCAGCGGCAGGCAGCTGCCGCCGCGCCGGTGGGCGATGATCTCGGCGGCGACGGAGACGGCGGTCTCCTCCGGGGTGCGGGAGCCGAGGTCCAGGCCGATGGGGGAGCGCAGCCTGGCGAGTTCGGCGTCGGTGAGCCCGGCTTCGCGCAGCTTGGCCTGCCGGTCGCGGTGGGTGCGCCGGGAGCCCATCGCGCCGACGTAGCCGACCGGCAGCCGCAGGGCGCGTTCCAGCAGGGGGACGTCGAACTTGGCGTCGTGGGTGAGCACGCACAGTACGGTGCGTCCGTCGATCCGGCCGAGCTGGGAGTCCAGGTAGCGGTGCGGCCAGTCGACGACCACCTCGTCGGCCTCGGGGAAGCGCCGGGTGGTGGCGAAGACGGGCCGGGCGTCGCAGACGGTGACGCGGTAGCCGAGGAACTTGCCGATCCGCACCACGGCGGCGGCGAAGTCGATGGCGCCGAAGACCAGCATCCGCGGCGCGGGCACGTAGGACTCGACGAAGCAGGTGACCGTGCCCCGCCCGTGCTCGTCGCAGGGCCGCCCGTCGAGGCCGAGCACGATCCGACCGGTGCGTCCGGCGTCCAGCATGGCCCGGGCCTCCGCCACCAGGGAGCGCTCCAGGGCGCCCACCGTGGACGGCCCGACGGAGAGCGCCCCGTGCCGTCCGGTGGCGGTGACGGCGATGGTGGCGCCGAGCAACCCGGCCGGTCCGGCGATCACCCGGGCGAGGGCGACGGGCGTGCCGTCGGCGATGTGGGCGAGGCCGGCGTCCATTCCGGGGTCGGCCCCGGGGACGACCGGCTGGACGAACACGTCGAGGATCCCGCCGCAGGTCAGCCCGACGGCGAAGGCGTCCTCGTCGCTGTAGCCGAAGCGTTCCAGTACCGGTTCGCCGGATTCGACGGCCGCCTGGCAGAGCTCGTACACCGCGCCCTCGACGCACCCGCCGGAGACGCTGCCGACCGCCTCGCCCGTGGCGTCGACGGCCAGGGCCGCCCCCGGGTCGCGCGGGGCGCTGCCGGAGACGCCGACCACGGTGGCCACGGCGAAGGAGCGCCCGGACGCGTGCCAGGCCTGCAACTGCTCGGCGATGTCCTGCATGTCGGAGGCTCCTTACACGGTTTCGACAGTAGCGGGAGACGCCGCCGTACGGGAAACGATCCCGGACGGCGGCGGTGGTGCCAAAAGGGGCGGCGGGGCCGACGGGCCGGTTAGTGCACGCCCAGCCAGGACTTGATCGGGCTCAGTGCGAAGTACAGGGCGAACACCGCGGTGAGGATCCACATCAGCAGCCCGGGCTCGCGCCACTTGCCCTGCCCGGCCTTGATCACCGAGTAGGAGATGACGCCGGCCGCCACGCCCGCCGTGATGCTGTAGGTGAACGGCATCAGCACGGAGGTGAGGAAGGCCGGGATGGCGACCTCGCGGTCGGACCAGTCGATGTGCCGGGCCTGGCTCATCATCATCGAGCCGATCACCACCAGGGCGGCGGAGGCGACCTCGACCGGGACGATGCCGGCCAGCGGCGAGAAGAACAGCATCAACGCGAACAGGGCGCCGGTGACGGTGGAGGCGAGGCCGGTCCGGGCGCCGTCGCCGACGCCGGTAGCGGACTCGACGAAGACGGTCTGGCCGGAGGCGCCCGCCAGGCCGCCGACCGCGCCGCCCGCGCCGTCGACGAACAGGGCCTTGGACAGGCCGGGCATGCGGCCCTGCTTGTCGGCCAGCCCGGCCTCGGTGCCGACGCCGATGATGGTGGCCATGGCGTCGAAGAAGCCGGCCAGGACCAGGGTGAACACCGCGACGGAGGCGCTGATCGCGCCCATGCCCTTGCCGCCGAAGGCGCCGAACAGGTCGACGTGGCCGAACAGGCTGAAGTCGGGGGCCGCGACGGGGCTGCCGGGCCACACCGGGACGGAGCTGGCCCAGGCCTTGGCGGGCACGTGGGCGAGCGCGTTGACGACCATCGCGACCACGGTGCCGCCGGCGATGCCGATCAGGATCGCGCCGCGCACGCCGCGCGCCATCAGCACGAAGATCGTGAGCAGGGTGAGGCAGAAGATCAGGACGGGCCAGCCGGAGAGTTCGCCGAACGGGCCGAGCGAGAGCGGGGTGGGGCCGCCGGTGTGCACGAAGCCGGCCTTGTAGAGGCCGATGATCGTGACGAACAGGCCGATGCCGATGGTGATCGCGTGCTTGAGCGGCAGCGGGATGCCGTTCATGATCTTCTCGCGCAGGCCGGAGACCACCAGCAGCACGATCAGCAGGCCGTAGATCACGCACAGGCCCATGGCCTGCGGCCAGGTGGTGTGCGGTACGACGAGCGCGGAGACCGCGCCGGAGACCGAGAGCCCGGCGGCCAGGGCCAGCGGCACGTTGCCGACCAGGCCCATCAGGATGGTGGTGACGGCGGCCGCGATGGCGGTGGCGGTGGTCAGCGCGGCGTGGTCGAGCTTCACGCCGGTGGCGTCCGCGCCGCTGAGGATCAGCGGGTTGAGCAGGATGATGTACGCCATCGCCATGAAGGTGGTGAGGCCACCCCGCAGTTCGTTGGCGAGGGTCGAGCCGCGGGCAGAGATCTTGAAGTACGCGTCGAGCGCGCCCTTCGGCCCTGGCGCCGGGGGCGAGGGGTGGGTCTCGCCCCCGGTGGGTCTGTCTGCTTCGGTGGTGCCGGGCTCCGTGGGGATCCTGGTCATGTCCACTCCCAAGTGTCAATGGGGGTTGGGGTGGGCGAGCCGACCTGACTGCCAGTCAACGGAGGTGGCACAGGGGGACGGTATCGGCTCACTGGGGCACTCGTCGGGGGGAGTGCCAGCGGTGCAGTTGAGGGTGGTGCGCACCACTGCGGAACCCCGGCGTGGGAGGGCAGCGGGTGGGGGGTCCCGGGGCGGCGGGGAAGACTCGTCGCCGTCCCGGGAAGTACTGCTCGGTGGTGCTGTCTGGTCGTGCTCTTGGGTTGTGCCGTCCAGCTGTGCTGCCCGGCTGTTCCGTCGGTCCGAACTGCCGGAGTCAGCCGGGCTGTTCGGTGGTCAGGTGCTCCGGCCGGACGGGGATCCGGTTGAGCGCGAGACCGGTCGCGTTGCGGATGGCCGCCACGATGGAGGGGGTCGCCGACACGGTCGGCGCCTCACCGACGCCGCGCAGCCCGTACGGGGCGTGCGGGTCGGGGAGTTCGAGGACGTCCACCGGGATCGGCGGGGTGTCCAGGATGGTGGGGATCAGGTAGTCGGTGAAGGAGGCGTTGCGCACCTTCCCGTCACGGACGATGATCTCCTCCATCACCGCGAGCCCGAGCGCCTGGGTGCAGCCGCCCTGGATCTGGCCGACTACGGAGAGCGGGTTGAGCGCCTTGCCGACGTCCTGGACGGCGGTGAGCTCGACCACCTTGACCAGGCCCAGTTCCACGTCCACGTCCACCACCGCGCGGTTGGCGCAGAAGGTGTACTGGACGTGGCCGAAGCCCTGGCCGGTCTCCTTGTCGAAGGCCTGGGTGGGCCGGTGGTGGTGCTCGCGGGTGAGGTCGATGGCCTCGTCACCGAGCAGGTCCACCATCGGGACGAGCACGCCGGCGCTCTCCGAGACGACCTTGCCGCCGGCCAGCGTGATGTCCTGGTGGGTCCAGCCGTAGCGGCGCCGGCCCTTGTCGATCAGCGCCCGCCGGACGGCCTCGGCTGCCAGCTTCACGGCGCCGCCGGTCATGTACGTCTGGCGCGAGGCGGAGGTCGAACCGGCCGATCCCACCTCGGTGTTGGCGGGGTGGATGGTGACCTGCTCGACGCCCAGCTCGGTGCGGGCGATCTGGGCGTGCACGGTGACGCCGCCCTGGCCGACCTCGGCCATCGCGGTGTGCACCATGGCGACCGGCTCGCCGCCGATCACCTCCAGCCGCACCCGGGCGGTGGAGTAGTCGTCGAAGCCCTCGGAGAAGCCGACGTTCTTGATGCCGACCGAGTAGCCGACCCCGCGCACGATGCCCTCGCCGTGCGAGGTGTTGGACAGCGCGCCGGGCAGTGCGCGGACGTCCAGGTGCTCGGTGTCCAGCGGCGGCGGCAGCGGCATCTCCTTGGCGCGGCGCAGCAGTTCGGCCACCGGCGCGGGGGAGTCGATCTGCTGGCCGGTGGGCATGAAGTCGCCCTCCGACATGGCGTTCAGCTGCCGCAGCTCCACCGGGTCCATGCCGAGTTCGGCGGCCAGCTTGTCCATCTGCGACTCGTAGCCGAACGCCGCCTGCACCGCGCCGAAGCCGCGCATCGCCCCGCAGGACGGGTTGTTGCTGTAGAGCGCGATGGCGTGCATCCTCACGTTCGGGATCACGTACGGGCCGTGCCCGAGCGAGGCCGCGTTGCCGACCACCGCGGGGGAGGCGGAGGCGTAGGCGCCGCCGTCCAGCACGATCCGGCAGTCGGCGAAGACCAGCTTGCCGTCGCGGGTGGCGCCGTGCTCGTAGTGCATCCTCGCCGGGTGGCGGTGGACGTGGCCGTAGAAGGACTCGTCCCGGGAGTAGACGATCTTGACCGGCTTGTTGGTGTGCTGGGCCAGAAGGCAGGCGTGGATCTGCATCGAGATGTCCTCGCGGCCGCCGAAGGCGCCGCCGACGCCGGCCAGCGTCAGCCGGACCTTCTCCTCGGGCAGGTCCAGCACCGGGGCCATCTGCTCGCGGTCCACGTGCAGCCACTGGGTGGCGATGTAGAGGTCGATGCCGCCGTCCTCGGCGGGCACGGCCAGGCCGGACTCGGGGCCGAGGAAGGCCTGGTCCTGCATGCCGACCTCGTAGTCGCCGCTGACGATGACGTCCGCCGTCGCCCGCACCTCGTCGGTCACGCCGAGGCCGGAGACCAGCTTCTGCTCGTGGCAGATGTTGCCGTACGCGTGCGACTTGTACTCGTGCGGCTCGTGGACGTACCCGTGGGTCTCCGGGTCCAGGCACTGCTCCTCGGTGACGATCGGGGTGAGCACCTCGTACTCGACCGCGATCTTCTTCACCGCGCGCCGGGCCGTCTCGGGGTGGTCGGCCGCGACCAGTGCGATCGCCTCGCCGTGGTACCGGACCTTGTCGATGGCCAGGGCCGGCTGGTCCTGGATCTCCAGGCCGTAGTACTTGGAGCCGGGGATGTCCTCGTGGGTCAGCACGGCGTAGACGCCGGGCACCTTGAGCGCCTCGGAGACGTCCACCGAGAGGATGTTCGCCCGGGGGTGCGGCGAGCGCAGCGCCATACCCCAGAGCATGTCCTCGTGCCACAGGTCGGAGGAGTACGCGAACTCGCCCCTGACCTTCAGGTTGCCGTCCGGTCGCAGCGGCGAGCCGCCGATGCCGTCCTTGGAGGCCTGGTTGATGTTCTGCAGGTTCTTCTGGCCCTGGATGGTTCGCGTACTCATGCCGTGGCCCCCTTGCCCGAGCACTTGCGGGCCGAGGCGAGCCGCACCGCGTCCATGATCTTCTCGTAGCCGGTGCAGCGGCACAGGTTGCCCGACAGCGCCTCGCGGATGTCGTTGTCGCTCGGCTGGGAGTCCTTCTCCAGCAGGGCGTCGGTCTGCACCAGCAGGCCCGGGGTGCAGAAGCCGCACTGGACGGCCCCGGCGTCGACGAAGGCCTGCTGGACCAGGCCCAGCTCGCCGGTCTCCTCGGCGAGGCCCTCGACCGTGCGCACCTCGCGGTCCTGCACCTGGCCGGCCGCGACCAGGCAGGAGCAGACCGGCACGCCGTCCAGGTAGACGGTGCAGGAACCGCACTCGCCCTGCTCGCAGGCGTTCTTCGAGCCCGGCAGGCCGACGCGCTCGCGCAGCACGTAGAGGAGGCTCTCGCCCTCCCACACGTCGTCGGCCTCGACCGGCTTGCCGTTGGCGGTGAACGTGACCCTCATGCCGCGCTCCTGATCTGCTTGCTGTAGTCGTTCCAACACCAGGTGAGGGTGCGGCGGGCCATCACGGCCAGCGCGTGCCGCCGGTAGTCGGCGGTGCCCCGGACGTCGTCGATCGGGGAGGCGGCGGCCTTCACCAGCTCGCCGAAGCGCTGGACCACCTCGGTGCCCAGCAGTTCCCCGCTCTCCCAGAGCCCGCGCTCGGCGAGCACGCCCCGCAGGTACTCCTCGGCCTCGACGGCGCGGCGCGGCGTGGGGGCAGCCGAACCGATGCCCGTGCCGACGGTTCCGTTCTTCGGGTGCAGGGCGAAGCCGAAGGCGCACACCGCGATCACCATCGCGTTGCGGGTGCCGATCTTCGAGAACTGCTGCGGGCCGTCCGCGACCGGCACGTGCACGGCCCGGATCAGCTCGTCCGCCTCCAGGCAGTTGCGCTTGACTCCGACGTAGAACTCGTCGATCGGGATCAGCCGGGTGCCGCGCACCGAGGCCGCCTCGACGTACACGTCCCGCCCTGCCGCCAGCAGCGCCGGGTGGGAGTCACCGGCCGGGGAGGCCGCGCCCAGGTTGCCGCCGACGCCGCCGCGGTTGCGGATCTGCGGTGAGCCGACGGTGTGGGCCGCCAGCGCGAGCCCGGGCAGCGGCCCGGACAGTTCCTCGATGATCCGGGCGTACGGGACGGAGGCGCCGAGCCGGACGACGCTGCCGTCGTTCGTCCATTCGGTGAGCTCGGTGACGCGGTTCAGGTCGAGAATCGCGGATGGCCGGTGCACGTCGAAGTTCAGCTCGACCATGACGTCCGTGCCGCCCGCGATGGGCAACGCGGCCGGGTACTCAGCCTTCGCCGCGAGAGCCTCGTCCCAGGTGGCGGGCCGAAGGAACTCCATGCGGGTGTCTCCTCAAGTCTTCGCCGACCGGGTGTCCGGTGGCGTGTCGCCCAGTGAACTCCTGTGACCGGGGCCACTGGCAGTCACCGATGGCATGAAGCCCCGGCTGTGAGCCCGCCCGGCATCCTGTACGTTCCTCTAAGCAGGAGAATCCCGCAGCCCAGGTGTACGCCGGTTGCTACCTACGACCGTAATCCGGCCGTGATTCGCGGGCTACGGGTCCGTGACCCGGTGGCCCGCTGGTGCGTAACGCCGAGCACGGATGTTCGGGCACACTGTCACCCCCGGAACGTGCGCCCGGCGCCCCCCACCCCCCTCCGGCCCCCGATCCCCGTCCCCCGTCCCAGCCCATGCTCCACCCCCTGGTCCACCCCCGTAAGGAGTCCGCGGATGCGTGTCCGTGACCTGCTCGCCCCCGGCGCCCCGCGACTGCGCCTGCTCGCGGCCGAGGAGGAGCTGGACCGGCAGGTCAGCGGCGTGATGACCACGGACCTGCACGACCCCGGCCGCTACCTCCACGGCGGCGAGCTGGTGCTCACCGGCATGCTCTGGCGCGGCGGCCCGGCCGACTCCGAGCGGTTCGTGCGGACCATCGCGGCCGGAGGCGCGGTCGCCCTGGCGGCCGGCGAGGCCGAGGTCGGCCCGGTGCCCGAGGACCTGGTCGAGGCCTGCCGCCGGCACCGGATGCCGCTGCTGGCCGTCCCCGACGACATCGCCTTCGGCACCGTCACCGAGTTCATCGGCCGTCAGGTCTCCGCCGACCGCGCCGCCGACCTCGCCGCCCTGGTCGACCGCCACCGGCTGCTGGTCTCGGCGGCCGGCGGCGGCGGACTGGACGCCGTGCTGGACCTGCTCGGCGGCGACCTCGACCTGGACTGCTGGGTGCTCGCCCCGACCGGCGCGGTGATCGCCGGCCCGGCCGACCGGCTGACCGCCGAGGACCGCGACCAGCTGGTCCGCGCCCACCTCGCCGCACAGCGCCAGCGCCGCCGCCCCCCGCACCGGGCCCGGCTGGCGGGCGGTGCCTACTCGCTGCTGCCCGCCGGTGCCTCCGCCGGGCCCGAGGAGCCGCAGACCGGCTCGCTGCTGGCCGACTGGGTGCTCGCGGTGGCCGGCGACGTCACCGAGTGGACCACCAAGCGCCAGCAGCTCGCCGAGAACCTGGCCCGCCTGGTCGCCGCCGAGCGCCACCGCCGGGACGAGGGCCGCCGGCTGCGCCGCCGACTGGCCGACGAACTGCTCGCCCTGCTGCGCCGCGACGCCGACCCGGCCGAGATCAGCCGCACCCTGTACGCGTCCTCCGCGATGGCCGCCCGTTACGAGAGCCCCGAGCCCAAGTCGCAGGTGCAGAGCGCTTCCTGGCTGGTGCTCAGCGCCGAGGGCACCGGCCTGCCGGAGGGCACCGTGCGGGCCGTCCTGGAGGAGGCGCTCGGCGGCACCACCGACCGTGCCCTGGTCGCCGGGGCGGGCAACGGCGCCGTGGTGGTGCTGCCCGCGCTGGACACCCCGGTGCCCGCCGACACCCTGCGCGAACTCCTCGCCCCGCTGGAGGCCGGGCTGGGCTCGGAGGGGCGGATCACCCTCGGCGTCTCCGCCCCCGCCTCCGAGGCCGGCGGCCTGCGCGGCGCCCTGGAGGAGGCCCGGCACGCCCGCCGGATCGCCGCCGCCCGGGTCGGCCGGGTCTGCGTGGCCGGGCCCGAGGAGCTGGCCTCGCACGTACTGCTGCTGGCCGCCGTCCCGGACGAGGTCCGCCGCGCCTTCCGCAGCCGGCTGCTGGACAAGGTGATCGCGTACGACATCGAGCACCAGGCGGACCTGGTCCGCACCCTGGAGGCCTTTCTGCGCTCGGACGGTTCCTGGACCCGCTGCGCCGGGCAGCTGCACGTCCACGTCAACACCCTGCGCTACCGGATCGGCCGGATCGAGGAGCTGACCGGGCGGGACCTGTCCCGACTGGAGGACCGGGTGGACTTCTACCTGGCGCTGGAACTGGCCTGATCGGCGGCTTGACGGGTGGCCTGACCGGTGGCCAGGGTAGCGGCCCCGATCGGAGGCCTGGTGATTCCTGTCAGTTCCAGCCGTATTCAGATCGATCCTGATCGTGCCCGGACGGTTCCTGGGAAGGTCCTGGCAAAGTCGGAAACGGGCGGGGGGGCCCCCCGCCCCCCCCCGGGCGGGGCCCCGCCCCGGGGGTAAAAAAAAAAAAAACACCCCCACAACAAAAAC
>NZ_JBHWDU010000137.1:0-12946 GCF_042734825.1 Kitasatospora sp. NPDC059648
GATCCGACAACCGCTCACCCGCAGGCGACTTGACCTGCCCCACCCTCGCCACACCACAACCAACGAGGATCGGAGGACAAAGTCACTGGCATTGGGTCTAGGTCCCGTCCGGCGGATCTCCAGGCGCACGACGCCGGACAGGCCCTGGGACTGTCCGACGGGCTGCGGTCGTCCGGGCCCGGGCCCCGCGAGGTTACCGGCCGGTGGTCTGGACCTGTTGCCGGAACAGGTCGCACACTGCTCCGATGGACGTGCGACGGACCACCCCCGCCCCCCCCCGAACCGCGCCGGACCTGCCGTTGCACCGCCTGCAGGTCCCGCTGCCCCAGTTGCTGCCCTTCGCCATCGGCAGTTTCGACGCGATCGGCGCGCTCTCCCGCGCCAACTTCCCCCACCGCCACTCGTTCCACGAGATCGTCCTGGTCACCGGAGGCCGTGGCGCCCATGTCCTGGACCTGGTCCACCAGCCGCTGGCGCCACCGCAGTTGTGCGTGATCACGCCGGGCCAGGTGCACTACTGGGCGGACACCGAAGGCCTCACCGGCCGGGTCGTCCTGTTCAACGAGGACTTCCTGCTGGGCCACCCCCAGGACCTGGCCGCGCTGCGCGCCCTGGCCGCCCGCCCCGGGATCGGGCTCGGCGAACACGCCGGCGCGGTCGCCCGGTTGCTCGCCGACATGGAGCAGGAGTACCGGACCGGGGCGCCCAGCTACCAGGGTGTGCTGCGGGCCAGCCTGCACATCCTGATCATCCGGGCGCTGCGTGCCTGCGCCCCGGGCGACCGGCCCGTGGTGCCCACCCGCCCGGCCGAACTGGCCGCCGCTTTCACGCGGTTGATCGCCAAGCCCGGCGGGGTGCGGCACTCGGTGGCCTCCACCGCCCAGGAACTCGGCGTCTCCCCGGGGCACCTGCAGACCCTGGTCAGGCAGGCCACCGGCCGAACACCGGGCGGACTGATCCGCCGGCAGCGGACCCTGGAGGCTAAACGGCTGCTCGCCTGCACCGATCTGACGATCCGCCAGGTGGCGAAGGAGGCGGGTTTCGCGGACCCGGCGTACTTCTGCCGCTTCTTCCGGCGGGAGACCGGGATGACCCCGGGGGAGTTCCGGTCCCGGGTCGACGGAAATCACCACGATCCCCGGATCATGTCCATCGCGGTCGCTCCGGACGGTCCGTAACGCTACTGCTGGCCACCGGCGGTCGGTCCAGCGCGCGGACGGCGGCCGGTCCGGCCCTTGTCATGCCCCCACCATGGCAAGGGCCGGCCCCACCTCCACGAGTACCCACCGGAAGGAGACGGCGCATGCCCCCGTCCGACGGCATGATCAGCCGCAAGACCGTCCTGAAGGCCGCCGCCGCGCTCGGGGCCGCACCGCTGCTGGTCGGCGGCGGCGTCGCGCTGGCCCGGGAGCAGGTCGGCGCCGGCCGCACGCCGGGACTGACCCCCGAGTGCCACGACGGCGACGACCCGGCCGTCGAGCAGATCGAGGTGCCCTACTTCAAGCCCGACTCCCCGCTGCGCAGCTCGATGGTGAATGACGGCCCGGGCACCCGGCTGACCGTCAGCGGCTACGTCTTCGGCCGGGCCTGCCGGCCCGTCTCCGGCGTGCTGCTGGACTTCTGGCAGGCCGACGACGGCGGCAACTACGACAACGTCGGCTACACCTTCCGGTGCAACCAGTTCACCGACGCCAACGGCGCGTACGAGCTGGACACCGTCGTCCCCGGCCTCTATCCGGGACGCACCCGGCACCTGCACGTCAAGCTCCAGGCGCCCGGCCGCCCGGTCCTGACCACCCAGCTCTACTTCCCGGGCGAGCCGCGCAACAGCACCGACACCATCTACGACGGCCGGCTGCTGATGAGCGTCCAGCGGAACGGGGCCGGCGAGACGGCCACCTACGACTTCGTGCTGGACGTTCCGCAGACCCCGGGCACCCCGAGCCCGACGGCCACCGCCACCCCGACCGGCGGACCGACCGGCGGCCCCACCACGCCGCCGAGCGGCAGCTGGACCCCGGGCAGGGCGTACAACACGGGCGACCGCGTCACCTACTCCGGCGCCTCCTACGTCTGCCTCCAGGCGCACACCGCCATGGCGGTCTGGGAGCCGCCGAACGTGCCGGCCCTCTGGCAGCGGTCGTAGCGGCTCCGGCCGCTTTCCCGGGGGAGCCGGGCGCCCGGGCGGCGGCAGGGTCGACCGGGCGCTCACCCGCGCTCGAACGCTCACTATCAGCCGGAAAGCGGCCAGGCAACGGCAGGATCAGAAATCAGTCGATCTTGTTTACTGGTTAGGCTTTCAAATGTTCTCAAGGTTAAAGTCGATCCCATGCATGCCTGGCCCGCCTCCGAGGTTCCCGCCCTGCCTGGTCAGGGGCTCCCCCTCCACATCTTCGACACCGCAGCGGGCAAGGTCCGCGAGGTCGTGCCGCAGGACGGCACCGCCCGGATCTACGTCTGCGGCATCACCCCCTACGACGCGACCCACATGGGCCACGCCGCCACGTACAACGCCTTCGACCTGGTGCAGCGGGTCTGGAAGGACGCCGGTCACAACGTCCTGTACGTCCAGAACGTGACCGACGTGGACGACCCGCTGCTGCAGCGCGCGATCGAAACCGGCCAGGACTGGGTGGCCCTGGCGGAGCGCGAGACGGCCCTGTTCCGCGAGGACATGACCGCCCTGCGGCTGCTCCCGCCGGCCCACTACGTCGGCGCCGTCGAGTCCATCCCGTGGATCGTCCCGATCGTCCAGAAGCTGCTGGCCTCCGGCGCCGCCTACAAGGTGGACGAGGACATCTACTTCTCGGTCGACGCCGATCCGAACTTCGGCCAGGTCTCCGGCCTCACCCGCGAGGCCATGCGCCCGGTCTTCGCCGAGCGCGGCGGCGACCCGGACCGCCCCGGCAAGCGCAACCCGCTGGACGCCCTGCTCTGGCTGGCCGCCCGCCCCGGCGAGCCCGCCTGGGACACCGAGCTCGGCCGAGGCCGCCCCGGCTGGCACATCGAGTGCGTGGCCATCGCGCTGCAGTACCTGGGCATGACCTTCGATCTCCAGGGCGGCGGCAGCGACCTGTCCTTCCCGCACCACGAGATGGGCGCCTCGCACGCCCAGGCCGCCACCGGCTCCCACCCGTACGCCAAGGCGTACGTCCACGCGGGCATGGTCGGCCTGGACGGCCGGAAGATGTCCAAGTCCCGCGGCAACCTGGTCTTCGTCTCGGCGCTGCGCCGCGACGGCGTCGACCCGGCGGCGATCCGCCTGGCGCTGCTCTCGCACCACTACCGCGAGGACTGGGAGTGGACCAAGTCCGTCCTGGACGAGGCCGTCGAGCGCCTCGCCCGCTGGCGGGCCGCGGTCTCCCGGCCGGACGGCCCGGCGGCCGAGCAGCTGCTCGCCGAGGTCCGGGCGGCGCTCGCGAACGACCTGGACGCGCCCGCCGCGCTGGCCGCCGTCGACCGCTGGGCCGCCCAGCAGGAGAGCGAGGGCGGCACCGACACCGGCGCGCCCGGCCTGGCGACCCGGACGGTGGACGCCCTGCTCGGCGTTCGCCGGGAGGACTACTCGTCCTCGGCGCCCTCCTGGCTCTCCCGGGTCGTGCCCGGCGACTCCGGCTCGGCGGGCCGCTCGGCCGTCGCGTGCCCGGACACCGGCTTCTCGCCGGTCGGGCCGACGTTCTCCCGGCGGCGCAGGTAGCGCTCGAACTCGCGCGCGATCGCGTCCCCGGAGGCCTCCGGCAGCTCGGCGGTGTCCTGCGCCTCCTCCAGCTGCTGGACGTACTCCGCCACCTCGCTGTCCTCGGCGGCCAGCTGGTCCACGCCGAGCTGCCAGGCCCGGGCATCCTCGCCGAGCTCGCCCGGCGGGATGCGCAGGTCCAGCAGGTCCTCCAGCTTGTTCAGCAGCGCCAGCGTGGCCTTGGGATTGGGCGGCTGCGCGACGTAGTGCGGCACCGCGGCCCACAGCGTCACGGCCGGCACCCCGGCGTGGGTGCAGGCCTCCTGCAGCACCCCGACGATCCCGGTCGGGCCCTCGTAGCGGCTCTCCTCCAGATCCAGCCGGCGGGCCAGCTCCGGGTCGGAGGTGACCCCGCTGACCGGCACCGGGCGGCTGTGCGGGGTGTCGCCGAGCAGCGCGCCCAGGATCACCACCAGCTCGACGCCCAGCTCGTGCGCGAAGCCGAGCAGCTCGTTGCAGAACGAGCGCCAGCGCATGCTCGGCTCGATGCCGCGCACCAGCACCACGTCCCTGGTCACCGGCTCGGTCACCCGGACCACCGAGAGCCTGGTGGTCGGCCAGGTGATCCGGCGGATGCCGCCGTCCAGCCAGATCGTCGGCCGGTTGACCTGGAAGTCGTAGTAGTCCTCCGCGTCCAGAGCGGCGAACACCTTGCCGCCCCAGGTGTCGTCCAGATGCGCCAGAGCCGCGGAGGCGGCGTCACCCGCGTCGTTCCACCCCTCGAAGGCGCAGACCATCACCGGGTCGATCAACTCGGGAACATCTTCCAGCTCGATCACCCAGCGTCTCCCTCCGGTCGGCGGTCGGACCGGCACCGCCCCGGCTGGCCAGCCGGGGCACCGACGGGCCGGCTCCCGCCTGTCGAACCTCTCGTCTCCCATGGAACGGCTCGCCCCATGGTCCCTACCTGCCCAGCCTACGGGCTTTGATGCGCATGGCGGCCGGGCACCGGGACAGTCTGGGGGAGCGGGCCGCCGCGATCCAGCGGATATCCGCGCCGTGACGGCTGGCGCCCCGTCAGTCCGCCCGGGCGGCGGCACGGGGTGCCCGGCCGGTGACCAAGCGCACACGAGTGCCGCCCCGGGCACGGCGGCGCGATGATGGTGGACGGGGGCCGGGCGGAAGGGGCCGACCGATGAACCGATGGCTGTGGATCGGCGCGGGCACGGGCGCGGCGGCGCTGCTCGGGGCCGCGCTGCTGGCGGCGGACCGCGCCGGGCGCCGGCTGCCGGTGGAGCACGTGACCGAAGGCGGGCTGGAACTCGCCCAGCCGCCCGGCGCGGTCTGGGACGTGCTCACCGACATCGACCTCTACCCGGCCTGGCGCCCGGGCCTCACCCACGTCGAACGGCTGCCCGCCGGGGCCGGCGGCCGCCCGCGCTGGCGCGAGTTCGGCCGGCACGGGCACGCCACCTACGAGGTGGTCGCCAGCGAGGCCCCGCACCGTCTGGTGACCGGCATCGCCGACCCGGACCTGCCCTACGGCGGCACCTGGACGTACCGGCTCACCGCGGCCGGGCCGGGCTGCTCGCTGACCGTCACCGAGCGCGGCGAGGTCCGCAGGCCGCTGCACCGGGCCGTCTCCCACTACCTGGCCGGCGAGGACGCCGGTGTCCACCGTTACCTGGACGCCCTCGCCCACCGCATGGCGGCCTGAGCCGCCCACGCTCAGGCCGGGTCCACCCAGCCGCGCCGGTACACCGCCCAGTTCTCCGGCGTCGCGGCGAAGTCCACGTACAGCGCGACGCCGAAGTTGGCCCGCCCCAGGTCCTGGCGGCCGAGGCCGAGCCGGACGCCCCGGACGGCCGCCGGGACGGTCTCAGCGTCGCCCCAGTGGCCCCACTTGTCGTCCCAGAAGAACGGCAGGCCGATCAGCAGGTCGACCTGCGGCGGGGTGGCCCGCAGTGCCAGCTCGGTCTGCTGGGCGACGTATCCGCCGAACAGCGGCTCGGTGGGCATCGAGGTGTCGTAGGCCATCACCGCGATCTGGTCGACGCGCCGGGCGGTCTCCCGGAAGTACGCCTGGTCCCACCACTTGCCGTGGTCGGTGAGCAGGATGCCCGCGGTGTGCAGTCCGGGGACGGGATCGATCTGCGGGGCCGCCACCGACAGCACGGCGCCACGCGCCGCCGTCACCGGGCGGACCTGGTCCAGCAGGGCGAGCCAGCCGGCCGAGCCGGGGTGGATCGGCTCCATGTCGAAGTGCACGCCGTCGAAGCCCTGGTCCAGCACCTGGCGGGCGGAGGTGGTGATCCGGTCCCGGGTGGGTGCGTCGTCCAGGTCCAGGGCGTCCTTCTCCGGCTTGACCTCGTCCCCCAGCCAGCCCTGCACCCGGACCCCCGGCAGCGCCCGGTGGGCGGCCTCGGTGAACCAGCGGGCCCGCGGGTGGACGGACGCCGGAAGCGAGCCGTCGTGCTCCAGCGGGCCGGTGTGGACGTACAGGTCGCGCACCCCGGTTCCGGCCAGCTGCCGGACCAGCGCCGCCACGTCCGCGTCGGTCTTGCGGCCGTCCACCCAGGCGTGGCCGAGCCAGACGGCGTCCCGGCCCCGGGTGCGGGCCTCGGCGGCGGGTTCACCCGTGTAGTGCAGCCGGATCGCCACGAACACCGAGCCCAGCGCGGTGACCGGGACGGCCACCGCCAGCCCCAGGGCCAGCAGCGCCCGGCGCCACCTGGACCAGCCCCTCCAACGCTCGCGCAGCGCCCGGAACGGGGCCGAAACGGCCCGCCCCACCCGCCGCGCGGCGGCCCGGAATCGCGCCACGCGGTTGCTCCCCCCTTGCGGTCGAACGCTCAGGATACGGAATGGGCCCGCGAGCCGGGCCGTGGGCCGGATACCCTGGCGACGTGCGGGCCCGAGAAAGCGGGCTCGCAAAGCCGACAGCCGTCGCACCAGGGAGACGCCCCATGGCCACTGCAGCCGATCCGTCCACCACTCAGCAGAGCCGCGCGAACGCGCTGCGTGAAGCACTCGCCACCCGGGTGGTGGTCGCCGACGGTGCGATGGGCACCATGCTCCAGGCGCAGGACCCGACGCTGGAGGACTTCCAGGATCTGGAGGGCTGCAACGAGGTCCTCAACATCACCCGCCCGGACATCGTCCGCTCCGTCCACGAGGCCTACTTCGCGGTGGGCGTGGACTGCGTCGAGACCAACACCTTCGGCGCCAACTTCGCCGCGCTGGGCGAGTACGACATCTCCGAGCGGATCTTCGAGCTGTCCGAGGCGGGCGCCCGGATCGCCCGCGAGGTGGCCGACGCCCACGCCGCCGACGGCCGCACCCGCTGGGTGCTCGGCTCGATCGGCCCCGGCACCAAGCTGCCGACCCTGGGCCACGCCCCGTACGAGACGCTGCGCGACGGCTTCCAGCAGAACGCGGCCGGTCTGATCGCGGGCGGCGCCGACGCGCTGCTGGTGGAGACCAGCCAGGACCTGCTGCAGACCAAGGCCGCGATCCTCGGCTCCAAGCGCGCCCTGGCCGAGGCCGGGCTGGACCTGCCGGTGCTGGTGCAGGTGACGGTGGAGACCACCGGCACCATGCTGCTCGGCTCCGAGATCGGCGCCGCGCTGACCGCGCTGGAGCCGCTCGGCGTCGACTACATCGGCCTCAACTGCGCCACCGGCCCGGCCGAGATGAGCGAGCACCTGCGCTACCTGGCCAAGAACGCGAGGATCGGCCTGTCCTGCATGCCGAACGCGGGCCTGCCGGTGCTCGGCAAGGACGGCGCCCACTACCCGCTCTCCCCGGCCGAACTGGCCGAGGCGCACGACGTGTTCACCCGCGAGTACGGCCTCTCGCTGGTCGGCGGCTGCTGCGGCACCACCCCCGAGCACCTGCGCCAGGTGGTCGAGAGGGTCCAGGGCCGTCCGATCACCCGGCGCGACCCCCGGCCGGAGCCCTCGGCCGCCTCGCTCTACCAGTCGGTGCCGTTCCGCCAGGACACCTCGTACCTGGCGATCGGCGAGCGCACCAACGCCAACGGCTCGAAGAAGTTCCGCGAGTCGATGCTGGCCGGCGACTGGCAGGCCTGCGTGGAGATCGCCCGGGACCAGATCCGGGACGGCTCGCACCTGTTGGACCTGTGCGTGGACTACGTCGGCCGCGACGGCGTCGCCGACATGAAGGAGATCGCGGGCCGGCTGGCCACCGCCTCCACCCTGCCGATCGTGCTGGACTCCACCGAGCCGCCGGTGCTGCAGGCCGGCCTGGAGGCGCTCGGCGGCCGCGCGGTGCTCAACTCGGTCAACTACGAGGACGGCAACGCCCCCGACTCGCGGTTCGGGAAGATCGCCTCGCTGGCCCGCGAGCACGGCGCCGGCCTGATCGCGCTGACCATCGACGAGCAGGGCCAGGCCCGTACGGCCGAGGCGAAGGTGGCGATCGCCGAGCGGCTGATCGCCGAGCTGACCACCGACTACGGGATCGACGAGGGCTCGATCCTGGTCGACTGCCTCACCTTCACCCTGGCCACCGGTCAGGAGGAGTCCCGCCGGGACGGCATCGAGACCATCGAGGCGATCCGCGAGCTCAAGCGCCGCCACCCCGGGGTGCAGACCACCCTCGGCCTGTCGAACATCTCCTTCGGCCTCAACCCGGCCGCCCGGGTGGTGCTCAACTCGGTCTTCCTGCACGAGTGCGTGGAGGCGGGCCTGGACTCGGCGATCGTGCACGCCTCCAAGATCCTGCCGATCTCCCGGATCCCCGAGGACCAGCGCGAGGCCGCCCTCGACCTGGTCTACGACCGCCGCCGGGACGGCTACGACCCACTGCAGCGCCTGCTGGAGCTGTTCGCGAACGTCTCCACCGCCTCGGTCAAGGCCTCCAAGGCGCAGGAGCTGGCCGCGCTCCCGCTGGAGGAGCGGCTGCAGCGCAGGATCATCGACGGCGAGCGGGGCGGCCTGGAGGCCGACCTGGACGAGGCGCTGGCCGAGCGACCGGCGCTGGAGATCATCAACGACACCCTGCTGGCCGGCATGAAGGTGGTCGGCGAGCTCTTCGGCTCCGGCCAGATGCAGCTGCCGTTCGTGCTCCAGTCCGCCGAGGTGATGAAGACCGCGGTGGCCCACCTGGAGCCGCACATGGAGAAGTCCGAGAGCGAGGGCAAGGGCACCATCGTGCTGGCCACCGTCAAGGGCGACGTCCACGACATCGGCAAGAACCTGGTCGACATCATCCTGTCCAACAACGGCTACAACGTGGTCAACCTGGGCATCAAGCAGCCGGTCTCGGCGATCCTGGACGCCGCGCAGGAGCACAACGCGGACGTGATCGGCATGTCCGGCCTGCTGGTGAAGTCCACCGTGATCATGAAGGAGAACCTGGAGGAGCTGAACCAGCGCAAGCTGGCCGCCAGCTACCCGGTGATCCTGGGCGGCGCCGCCCTGACCCGCGCCTACGTCGAGCAGGACCTGCACGAGATCTACGAGGGCGAGGTCCGCTACGCCCGGGACGCCTTCGAGGGCCTGCGGCTGATGGACGCGCTGGTCGCGGTCAAGCGCGGCGTGCCCGGCGCGACCCTGCCGGAACTCAAGCAGCGCCGGCACGCCCGGGTCGAGGTGGAGGAGCCGGAGCCCGAGGTCAACCTCGGCCAGATCCGCTCCGACGTCGCGCTGGACAACGCGCTGCCCACCCCGCCGTTCTGGGGCGACCGGATCGTCAAGGGCATCCCGTTCGCCGACTACGCCTCCTGGCTGGACGAGGACGCGCTGTTCAAGGGCCAGTGGGGCCTGAAGGCCGCCCGGGCCGGCGACGGCCCGTCCTACGAGGAGCTGGTGGAGACCGAGGGCCGGCCGCGGCTGCGGGCCTGGCTGGACCGGCTGCAGACCGAGGGCTGGCTGGAGGCGGCCGTGGTCTACGGCTACTACCCGGCCAACTCCAAGGGCGACGACCTCATCGTCTTCCACGAGGACGGCACCGAGCGGACCCGGTTCACCTTCCCCCGCCAGCGCCGCGGCCGCCGGCTCTGCCTGGCGGACTTCTTCCGCCCGGAGGAGTCCGGCGAGCGGGACGTGGTCGGCCTCCAGGTGGTCACCATGGGCAACCGGATCTCGGAGGCGGCCAACGAGCTGTTCGCCGGGAACTCCTACCGCGACTACCTGGAGCTGCACGGCCTCTCGGTGCAGCTCGCCGAGGCGCTCGCCGAGTTCTGGCACGCCCGGGTCCGCTACGAGCTGGGCTTCTCCGGCGAGGACCCGCAGGACGTCAAGGACATGTTCGCGCTCAAGTACCGGGGCGCCCGCTTCTCGCTCGGCTACGGGGCCTGCCCCGAGCTGGAGGACCGCGCCAAGATCGCCGAGCTGCTGAAGCCGGAGCGGATCGGCGTGGTGCTCTCCGAGGAGTTCCAGCTGCACCCGGAGCAGTCCACCGACGCGATCGTGATCCACCACCCGGAGGCGAAGTACTTCAACGCGCGGTAACCCCTATGCCCTTCTCCGTTCGCTCTTTCCGGGCGAAGCGGGCGTATCCTTGATGATCCTGAACGGGCCGGTCCGCTCACCAGCGGGCCGGCCTGTGCCATCCCCGGGGGGCGTCCCAGGACGCTCCGCGGGGGCACTGCCGGAAGGACTCGTCATGACCACCAGCTCCACCACCGCCCCGGCGCTCGACCACGGGGACGACCGCGGCCTGCAGGCGGTGCTGCTGGACATGGACGGGACGCTGGTGGACACCGAGGACTTCTGGTGGCAGGCCGAGGTCACGCTCTTCGCCGAGCTGGGCCACCAGCTGGACGAGCAGGACCGGGCGCACGTGGTCGGCGGCCCGATGACCCGGGTGATGGACTACCTGGTCGCCCGCACCGGGGTGGACATCGCCCCGGCCGACCTGGGGGTGCTGGTCAACCAGCGCTTCGTCGACCTGCTGGCCGGTGGCGTGCCGCTGATGCCGGGCGCCGAGCGGCTGCTCAACACCCTCGCCGCGCACGGCGTCCCGGCCGCGCTGGTGTCCGCCTCGCACCGGCACGTGATCGACATCGTGCTGCGCTCGCTGGGAGCCGAGCGCTTCGCCTTCAGCGTCGCCGGGGACGAGGTGCCGCGCACCAAGCCCTTCCCGGACCCGTACCTCGCTGCGGCCCGCCGGCTGGGCGCGGAGCCGGCCCGCTGCGTGGTCGTCGAGGACACCCCGACCGGGGTGCGCGCGGGCGAGGCGGCCGGCTGCCCGGTGATCGCGGTGCCCTCGGTGGCGCCGATCGAGGCGGCGCCCGGGCGGCTGGTGCTGCCCTCGCTGGAGCAGGTCGATCTCGAACTGCTGCGCTCGCTGGTCGTCTCGCGGGTGTAGCCGGGAGGAGCGGAGCAGCGAGTGCTGGATGTGATTGTCGTCTCATTGCGCACCGCCGCTACCCGCCGGTAAGTGGCCCCGTCCCGGATCTGCGGACGGTCGACCGGGGAGAAATCGGTCATTAGCTGACAACTCGTCGGGCGTGCGGCGATGCCCCCAAACACCGTGTCCCAAACGTCATCTGCACGTGTATCGGTCGTGCGTGTTCGATATGGCACGCTACTCGGGTTCGTGACACCCCCGAAGGACGCTCCCGTGAAGACTTCAGCTGAACGCCTGGCAGCACTCGGCTGCGCCGGTCTGGTCGCCGTGACGGTGGCCGGTTGCGGATCGGTCACCGACGCCGTGAAGGGGGACAGCAGCAAGTCGATCACCATGGGCACCCGCGCCCTCACCAGCGTCCTGGACCCGGCCGGCGCCTACGACACCGGCTCGTGGCTGGTGCTCTCCAACACCTTCCAGTCGCTGCTCGCCTTCCCTCCCGCCGCCAGCTCCCCGACCCCGGACGCCGCCCAGTCCTGCGAGTTCGTCAGCGGGGACACCACCCAGTACCACTGCGTGCTCCGCCCCGGTCAGAAGTTCGCCAACGGCCACGCCCTCACCGCCGCCGACGTCGTGTTCTCGATCCAGCGGACCAAGAAGATCAAGGACCCGAACGGTCCGGGCGGCCTGCTGGACACGATCAAGTCGGTCGAGGCGAAGGGCGACAACGAGGTGGTCTTCCACCTCTCCGCACCCGACGCGACCCTGCCGGCCAAGCTGGCCACCCCGGCCGGCGCCATCGTCGACCACGAGGTCTACCCGGCCGACAAGCTGCTCGACAACGACAAGGTCGTCGGCTCCGGCCCGTACAAGTTCGACTCGGTCGAGACCATGACCCCCGAGGGCGGTAGCGCCAAGGTCCTCGCCAAGGTCGTGCTGACTCCCAACGGCAAGTACGCCGGCGACGCCAAGCTGCAGAACGACAAGTTCACCGTGCGGTACTTCGACAGCCCCACCGCGCTGAAGGACGAGTTGGACAAGGGCGGCGTCGACCTCACCGACAACAGCCTGGAGCCGAACACCGCCGCCCGGATCCTCGACGACCAGCAGAACGGCAAGGGCGACCTGACCGTCGTCCAGGGCGACAGTTCCGACACCAACTCGATCGCCTTCAACACCAAGGACGCCACCACCGGGAACCCCGCCGTCCGTCAGGCCGTGGCGCAGCTGGTCGACCGGAAGGCCCTCGCCCGCGACGTCTTCGCGCGCACCGTCCAGCCGCTGTACTCGATGGTCCCGACCGGCATCACCGGCCACAACACCGCCTTCTACGACAAGTACAACGAGCCGGACGTCAGCAAGGCCAAGGCGTACCTCGCCGCCGCCAAGATCCCCACGCCGGTCAAGCTCAATCTCGCCTCGGGGCGCTCGCGCACCGGCACCAGCGAGATCGACACGCTGAAGCGCCAGTTGGAGACCGGCGGCCTGTTCCAGGTCACCACCCAGATCGAGAACGACTCGACCGCCTACCAGAAGGGCCGGAGCGAGGGCAAGTACCAGGCGTACCTGGTCGGATGGACCGCGGACTACCCGGACCCTGACAACTACATCGGGCCGCTGGTCTCCGAGGACAGCGTCTACCACACCGGGTGGGTGGACGAGCGGGTCAGTCAGAAGCTGCTGCCGGAAGGTCTCAAGCAGGCCGACCGCGGCGCCGTGAACGGGATCTACAACCAGGTCCAGGGCATCGTCGCGGAGAACGTGCCGCTGATCCCGATGTTCCAGTCCAAGGCCTTCTTCGCGGCCAAGCCGTACGTCACCGGCGTCGAGTCGACCATCGACACCACCGGCGTCTTCCGCTTCTGGGAGATCGGCCGCAACAAGAAGTAGCGCCCCGCGCGCGGGGGGGGGGGGGCCCGCCCCCCCCCCCCCCCGCGGGGGGGGGGCCCCCGC
>NZ_JBHWDU010000138.1:0-12713 GCF_042734825.1 Kitasatospora sp. NPDC059648
CTCTCGCCTGGGTCGGGTGTGGGGGGTGGGGGTGTGGTGGGCGCGCGGGCGACGCCGGCGCGCCCATGGAGGGGGAGGGAGCTGGGGCGCCGGGGGTGCGCCGGGGTGGTCAGGTGCGGGTGGTGAGGCGGCGGGTGAGGAGGAAGCCGCCGATCAGGGCGATGGCGTAGAAGGTGAGGTCGAGGGGGCGCAGGTCGGCGCGCCAGGAGGTGAGGGTGTTGTGGAGGAGGGTGCGCGGGGTGGCGGTGTCGGTGTGGACGAGGCGGAGGTGCTGGGTGAGCTGGCCCAGGAGGAGGGCGCCGGCGGAGAGGAGGGCGCCCAGGGGTGGGAGTAAGCGGTTCCTGCCGCCGAGCAGGCCCAGGGGGAGGGCGACCAGGCCGGCCTGGGCGATGGCCAGCCAGCCGAGGCTGTCGGCGGCGCGCAGGGGGGCGCAGCCGTAGGCCAGGCCGCCGAGGAGGGCGGCGAGGGGGGCGAGGAGGAGGGCGAGGGGGGTGCGGCGGCGGGGGGTGCGGCGGCGGGAGGTGGGGGTGCCGGGGTCGTAGCCGGTGACCGGGACGCCGGGCATGCCGGGGGCGACGTAGCCCTCGGGGGTGTCCAGGACGGGTGCGACCGAGTAGTGCTGGGCGGTGCGCGGGCGGAGCGATGGTCCGTCAGCGCCCGGTGCGGGTGCGGTCATGGGCGTCGAGTCCCCCCGGAAAGACTATGAGCTGCCGAACGGTAGCAGCGCTTCGGGCAGATCTTGGCGAGTTTTCGATCACAGATCGGGCACAGAGCGTCGCACCCGTTCCGGTTCGTCCCGGCTTGGGCCGGGGGGCGGGTGGTAGTCGCCCCTCCGGACAGGGGATGATGGAGGCTTGGGCGTTCGGGCCCTGGCCGGGCCGACGCGCCGTCACCACGACCGTCAGCAGCACATGGGGGAACGTTCCGAATGACCCAGGCGCAGGGTTCCACCGGCCGCCTCCTGGCCGGCCGCTACCGGCTGAACGGCGTGCTCGGACGCGGTGGCATGGGCACCGTCTGGCGCGCCGAGGACGAGATGCTGGGCCGGACCGTCGCGGTCAAGGAACTGCGGATGAACGCCAGCGTCGAGGAGGAGGAGAAGCACCGGCTGATCGTCCGGACGCTGCGCGAGGCGAAGGCGACGGCGCGGATCCGGCACAACTCGGCGGTGACCGTCTTCGACGTGGTCGACGAGGACGACCGGCCGTGGATCGTCATGGAGCTGGTCGAGTCCCGCTCGCTGGCCGACGTCGTCCGGGAGGACGGGCCGCTGACGCCCGCCCGGGCGGCGGAGATCGCGCTGGACGTGCTGGGCGTGCTGAGCGCGGCGCACGCGCTCGGCATCCTGCACCGGGACGTGAAGCCGTCCAACGTGCTGATCGGCGAGGACGGCCGGGTCGTGCTCACCGACTTCGGGATCGCCAGCGTGGAGGGCGACGCCTCGATCACCTCCACCGGGATGCTGGTCGGCGCGCCCTCGTACATATCCCCGGAGCGGGCGCGCGGGCAGAAGCCCGGGCCGCCGGCCGACCTGTGGTCGCTGGGCGGCACGCTGTACGCGATGGTCGAGGGGCGGCCGCCGTACGACCGCGGCTCGGCGCTGGCCACCCTGACCGCGGTGATGACCGAGGAACTGAGCACGCCGGCGAACGCCGGGCCGCTGCTGCCGGTGATCGAGGGGCTGCTGGAGAAGGACCCGGCGAAGCGGCTGGACGCTTCGCAGACCCGGTCGATGCTCAAGCGGGTGGTGGCGGAGGCGACCGCGAAGGCCGAGTCGACGACCGAGCACGCGATGCCGGTCGGGTCGGCGGAGGCTGGGGACTCGGCGGAGAAGGCCGGGGACGAGGGGGAGAAGGCGGGGGAGGAGACGCCCAAGCGGACCGTGGGCGGGCTGCTGGGGACGGTCCGGGTGGGCAGCCGGGTGCGGGACGAGGAGCCCGTCGCGGAGGCTGCGGCCGAGCCGGTGCCGGCGGCGGAGCCGATTCGGCCGGTGACCAGTGAGTGGACGATGGGGGCGACCCAGGCTGCCGGGGCCGATCCGCGTACGGGGCGTCGCCGGTTGGCGGTGGTCACCGTGGTGCTGGTGCTGCTGTTGATCGCCGGGATCCTCGCGGTGGTCCAGGCCGTGGGCGGCGGGGGCGGGAGCGCGAAGGGCGGAAGCACCCACAGTGCGGGGGCCACCTCGCCGGTCGCCGCGACCACCGACGCGACGCCGAGCCGGAGTCCGGCGGCGGCCGCGACGGAGCCGGCTCCGACGGCCGTGGAGCCGACCGCTACGACGGAGACCTCGGCCGCGGCGCCTCCGCCGGCGCAGGCGCCGACGACCGGGCCGGCGCCGACGACCGGGCCGGCTCCGACGACCGGGCCGGCTCCGACGCAGACCACGGGTGGCGCGGTGCCGGCGGGTTACCACGCGTACCAGGATCCGAGCGGGTTCTCCGTCACGCTGCCGGACTGGTTGCAGCCGGCCGGGTCGGAGTCCAACCGGCGGATCTTCAAGAACCCGGCCGACGGCAGCCAGCTGCGGATCGAGTGGACCACCTCGCCGGGTGCGAGCGCCCTCGCCGACTGGCAGGATTCGGAGCCCAACGTCCGCGGCCAGGTGACGAACTACCAGCGGCTGAACCTGTCGGCGATCACGTACCGGCAGTGGAGCAACGCGGCGGACTGGGAGTGGACCAACGGCACGCCAAAGTCGCACTCGCTCAACCGGGGTTTCGTGACCGGGAATCCGGCGAAGTACGGCTACTCGATCTACTGGATCGTCCCGGACGCGCAGTGGGCCGCGCAGGCTTCCGCCCGGGACGTCGTGTTCGACAGCTTCCAGCCGGCGCCGTAGCGCTCAACCGATCAGGCGCTGCTTGGCGCGGCTGAACTCCTCGTCGGTGAGTGCGCCGGAGGCCCGCAGGGCGGCCAGGCGCTCCAGCTGGTCGATGAGTTGGTCGCCGGTGTCGGAGGGCTTCGGCGCCTGCGGGGTGGTGCGGGCCGTCCGGGCGGTCTCGCGGATCCGTTCGGCGAAGACCTCGGCCTTGACCACGTCCTCGAAGCGGTGGGAGCCGGTCAGAGCGACGACGGTGAGCACCTCGCCGTTGAACTTGGTGCGGGTCACGGTGGCGTCGGTGACGGCCGTGAGCGGAACCGGTACCGGCGGCTTTCCGTCCTTCAGGAAGAGCAGTCGGTGGGTGGTGAGCACCAGTACGCCCCGGCGGAAGTGGTCGGGGTGCCGCCCGGCCGTGGAGGCGACCGGTTCCTCGCCGTCGATGACGGCCGCTTCGACCGCGCGGACGGCCTCGGCCTGGTTGGCTTGGTTGCTGTTGCCCGCCACCTTGAAGGCGGTGTCGATCAGATCGGTCCAGTCCATGTGATCGAGAGTAGAGGAGTCGCTCAGTAGGCTGTTCGGCGAGCGAGAGGAACTGGCATGCGAGGCGGACCCGGCCAGTTGATGGCGGGTCGGTACCGGCTGACGGACCGTCCCGAACTGCTGCGAGCCTTCGCGGTGGACGAGCGCACCGGCGAGTCGGTGCTGCTGCGCGCAGTCGAGCTGCCCGCGTTGTTGACCGTAGGTCAGGACCCGGATGAGCCCAATCCCGGCCACGGGGACCGGCTGGTGCGGCGGGTGGCGGCGGTCGGTTCGACCGCGCCGGCCTGGCATCCGCGGCTGCTGCGCGGGGTCGGCGCCTTCGTCGACGGCGAGTTGCTGTGGACGGTGGAGGAGCGGCCGGCGGGCTGGCCCCTGGCCGAACTGCTCACCGCCGGCCCGCTCCCGCCGTACCGGGCTGCCGAACTGGCGGCCGATCTGGCCGGTGCGCTGCGGGCCCTGCACGAGGCCGGGCTCTCCCACGGCAATGTGACCGCCGAGTCGGTGCTGGTCTGCGAGGACGGCGCGGCGATGCTCGGGGGGTTGCTCACCGGGGTGGCCCAGGAGGCGCTGGCCGAGGACCTCGGCGGGCCGGGCGGACGGCGGCGGTACGACGTGCGGGCCACGCTGGTCGGTCCGGTGGCCGAGCGCTGGCCGCTGGACGGCGGCCCGGCGGGGGACTGCTGGGCGCTCGGGGTGCTGCTGCACCGGATGGTGACCGGCCGTCCGCCGTTCCTGGAGATCGGGGTCCCGGAGCTGGTGACGGCGGTCCGGGACGGGCGGCGTGAACCATCGGTGGTCTGCGGACCGTTGGCACCCTTGGTCGAGCGGCTGCTGCAGCCCGATCCGACGCTGCGGCCGACGGCATGGGCGGTGCGCGGCGAGTTGGCGGCGCTGCTGGCGGGCGCGCCGGAGCCCGCCGAGGAGGAGCGGGCGGCGCGGGAGGTGGAGCTGAAGCCGGATGCGCCGTTGGTGCCGTTGCGGCCGCGCCGACGCGGGCGTTCGGAGGGGGGCGCGCCGGAATCCGGCGGGGCGCGGGGTGGCGGGAGCTCCCGGATACCGCCGGCCATGCTCGGGCCGCTGCTGGTGGGGGGAGTGTTCCTGCTGCTGGTGCTGGGCATCGTCGCCGTGGTGCTGTTCGCGGGCTGACGGTCCGGTTGCCCGCCGGTCCGCGGGTCCGGGGGGTGGGCGAGATTACCGGGCTCGGCGGCGTGCGCCTAGGGTGTCCGTGGAATCTGTTCGAACAGTGGTCTGCAGCGGGCTTTCCGCCGCGGTGACGGCAGGTGGAATCGAGAGGGGGAGCGGTCGCCGATGGGCGTGCAGGACCGGCCGGAGGCGGCCGAGGCGGAGCGGTTGCTGGCCGGGCGGTACGAGCTCGGCGAGCGGCTCGGCCGGGGCGGGATGGGCACGGTCTGGCGGGCCTGGGACCGGATGCTGGACCGCGAGGTCGCGGTCAAGGAGCTGACCGTCAACCACCTGCCGGAGGAGGACCTGCAGATCCTGCACACGCGGATGAAGCGCGAGGCCAGCGCAGCCGCGAGGATCAAGCACCCCGGCGTGATCACCGTGCACGACGTGCTGGAGCAGGACGGCCGGCCGTGGATCGTGATGGAGCTGGTCGACGGCCGTTCGCTGGCCGACGTGATCAGCCAGGACGGCACCCTGCCGCCGCGCGCCGCCGCCGAGGTCGGCAGCCAGGTGCTCGCCGCGCTGCACCGCGGCCACCAGCTCGGGGTGCTGCACCGGGACGTCAAGCCGGCCAACGTGCTGCTGGAGCGCGGCACCGGACGGGTGGTGCTGCTGGACTTCGGCATCGCCAAGTACGAGGGCTCGACCGAGCTGACCCGGCCGGGCGACCTGGTCGGCTCGCCGGACTACCTGGCGCCCGAGCGCGCCCAGGGCGAGCGGCCCGGGCCGGCCTCCGACCTGTGGGGCCTCGGGGCGACGCTGTACGCGGCGGTCGAGGGCCAGTCGCCGTTCCGCCGGGACTCGCCGATCACCACGCTGGCCGCGGTGGTCGACGAGCCGCTGCCGGAGTCGCGCCGGGCCGGTCCGCTCGGGCCGGTGCTGGCCGCGCTGATGGCCAAGGACCCCGCCGACCGGCCGAGCGCGGACGAGGCGGCGCGGATGCTGGCGGAGGTGCAGGCCGGGCACACCATGGGGCTGACGCCGGTGGGGTCCTCGGCGGCGCCGGTGCGCACGCCCACCCAGTCGGTGCCGGTGGTGGACCGCAACGAGGGGCCGGACGGGACCGCCGGGCCGTCGGCGGAGGGCTCGGAGGATCCGACCGATCCGCGTCCGGCCGGGACCGTCCCGACCGCCGTGTCGGTCGCCGTGCCGTTCGAGGTGCCCGCCGTGGCCGCCGGGCAGGCGCACACTTCGGTCGGTGCGCCGGTCGCGCACTCCTCCGCGCCCGCGCTCGGTCCGGCCAGACGCCGCAAGCGGCTGAGGCTCCTGGCCATCGCCGTGGCGGTGGGCGTGCTGGCCGCCGGGGCGACCTTCCTCGCCACCCGGCAGCTGACCGGCTCGCCGGATGCCGAGCCCACTCCGACCGCGCAACCGGACACCGCCGAACCCTCCGACGAGCTGGCGACCGGCGCCGCGACCCCCGGGGCGCCCGCGCCCGCCGGCTACCACTGGGTCGACGACCCGGCCGGCTTCCGCTTCCCGCTGCCGACCGGGACCCCGGCCTGGCAGCGCAGCCTCGGCACCGACAGCAACCAGATCTTCTACAGCGCCGACAACCGGGTGCACTACCTGCAGTTCGCGGTCACCGTCGGGCAGTCGATCAAGCCGTTGGACCACATGCGGCAGATGGAGGTCAACGTCTCCAAGTCGCTCAAGGACTACAAGCAGCACCGGATGGCCGGCGCCGTGGTGAACGGCCACGAGGCGGCCACCTGGGAGTTCAGCTACCTGGCGAAGGAGGGCGGACGCCGGCGGGCGATCGAGACCGAGTTCATCGACGAGGACGGCACCGCCTACGCGATCTACGCGTCCAGCCCGGACAAGGGCGACGAGTGGCAGCAGGCCGAGCAGCGGTTCACCACGGTGCTCAACCACTTCACGCCCACCCGCTGACCGGGATCCGTAGCGGGGGCCGGTGAGGGCGGAGCGCCCGCTTTCGCCTGACTGCGGCAGATACTTGTTACCCACGGGTACCGCGTCGGGCGCCGAAGGCCTAGGCTGCGCCGTATGTCGGACCTCACAGCAGATGCAGTGGCCACCGAACACCCCGGCGCCCCCGCGGGCGGCAACCCGACCGCCCCCGGCGGCGGCCGGACCGTCGCGACCGCCGTCCCCCGGTCCCTGGTCGACCGGCTGGCCACCGGGGTCACCGCCACCGCCGAGCCCAACGTGGTGGAGACCGTCGCCCCGTTGACCGGTGAGCGGCTGGCCGGTCTGCCGCAGTCCACGCCGGCCGACGTGGAGGTCGCCTTCCAGCTGGCCCGCCGCGCCCAGGCCGCCTGGGCCGCGCTGCCGGTGCGCCGCCGCGCGGCCGTGCTGCTGCGCTTCCACGACCTGCTGCTCAAGCGGCAGGACGAGGTGCTGGACCTCGTCCAGGCCGAGACCGGCAAGGCCCGACTCCACGCCTTCGAGGAGGTCCTGGCCGTCGCCATGGCCGCCCGGCACTACGGGCGCACCGCCCAGGGCTACCTGAAGGACCGGCGCCGCGGCGGTGCGCTGCCGGTGCTCACCCACACCGTGGAGGCCCGCCGCCCCAAGGGAGTGGTCGGCCACATCTCGCCGTGGAACTACCCGCTGGAGCTGTGCGTCGGCGACCTGCTGCCCGCCTTCGTGGCCGGCAACGCGGTGGTCAACAAGCCCGACACCCAGACCGCGCTGACCGGGCTGTGGGCCCGGGAGCTGCTGATCGAGGCCGGCCTGCCGGCCGACCTGTGGCAGGTCGTGATCGGCGACGGCCCGGTGATCGGCCCCGCCGTGGTGGAGCACGCCGACTACGTCTCCTTCACCGGCTCCACCCGCACCGGCCGTGAGGTAGCCCAGCGCGCCGCCGCCCGGCTGGTCGGCGCCTCGCTCGAACTCGGCGGCAAGAACGCCATGCTGGTGCTCTCCGACGCCGACGTCGACGCGGCCGCCGCGGGCGCCGTACGGGCCTGCTTCTCCTCGGCCGGGCAGCTGTGCATCTCGATCGAGCGGCTGCTGGTGCACCGCTCGGTCGCCGACCGGTTCCTGGAGCGCTTCGTCGCCCGCACCCGGGCGCTGCGCCTGGGCGGCGGCCTGGCGTACGGCGCCGACATGGGCTCGCTGGTCTCCGCCCGGCAGCTGGACACCACCACCCGGCACGTCGAGGAGGCGGTCAAGGCCGGCGCCACCGTGCTGACCGGCGGGCGGGCCCGGCCCGACCTCGGCCCGTTCTTCTACGAGCCGACCGTCCTGGACGGGGTGACCCCGGAGATGGCGGTCTGCTCGGAGGAGACCTTCGGGCCGGTCGTCTCGGTCTACCGCTTCGACACCGAGGAGGAGGCGGTCGCCGCCGCCAACTCCACGCCGTACGGCCTGAACTCCAGCGTCTGGACCAGGGACCTGCGGCGCGGCCGGGCGGTCGCCGCCCGGCTGCGCACCGGGACGGTCAACGTCAACGAGGCCTACGCGGCCGCGTACGGCTCGGTGGCCGCGCCGATGGGCGGCATGGGCGACTCGGGTCTGGGCCGGAGGCACGGTGCCGACGGCATCCTGCGCTTCACCGAGGCGCAGACCGTCGCCACCCAGCGGCTGATGCCGATCGCGCCCTCGTTCGGACTGGACGACAAGCAGTTCGCCGCCGTGATGACCGGCGGGCTGCGGGCGCTCAAGGCGCTGAGGTTCAAGTAGGGCCGCGGTCCGCGCAGCGCCGACCGGGCTTTCCCCCCAGGCAGGTTCGACCCCGAAGGAGCAGTGGCAGATGGTGGAGTCCGGCGGTTCGGCGGAGTTCGACTACGACGTGGTCGTGGTCGGCTCCGGCTTCGGCGGTTCGGTCGCGGCGCTGCGGCTGACCGAGAAGGGCTACCGGGTCGCCGTCCTGGAGGCCGGGCGGCGCTTCGAGCGGGACGAACTGCCGCGGAACTCCTGGGACCTGCCGAACTACCTGTGGGCTCCGCAGCTCGGGCTGTACGGCATCCAGCGGATCCACCTGCTGGCCAACGTGCTGATCCTGGCCGGTGCCGGGGTCGGCGGCGGCTCGCTGAACTACGCGAACACCCTGTACGTGCCGCCGAAGGCCTTCTTCGAGGACCGCCAGTGGCGCCACATCACGGACTGGCAGGAGGAGTTGGCGCCGTTCTACGACCAGGCGCAGCGGATGCTCGGGGTCCGGCTGAACCCGACCGTCACGCCGTCCGACGTCCACCTCAAGGCGGCGGCCGAGAAGATGGGCGTCGGGGACACCTTCCACATGGCGCCGGTCGGGGTCTTCTTCGGGGACGGCAAGGACACCGACGGCACCACCGAGGCGGCCCCCGGCGAGGAGGTCGCCGACCCGTACTTCGGCGGTGCCGGCCCGGCCCGCAGGGCCTGCGTGGAGTGCGGCGAGTGCATGACCGGCTGCCGGCACGGCGCCAAGAACATGCTCACCGAGAACTACCTGTACCTGGCGGAGCGGGGCGGCGCGGAGATCCACCCGCTGACCACGGTGGCCCGGATCCGCGAGCTGGGGGGAGCCGACGGGAACCGGGGCTACGCGGTGGACGTGCGCCGCACCGACTCCCGGTCGAGGACCGACCGGGTGAAGGCCGGCGCCCGGACCATCACCGCCGCCCGGGTGGTGGTCGCGGCCGGCACCTACGGCACCCAGTCGCTGCTGCACCGGATGCGCGCCGACGGCCACCTGCCCCGGATCTCCGACCGGCTCGGCGAGCTGACCCGCACCAACTCCGAGGCGCTGGTGGGCGCGCAGACCACCGACCGGCGCTACGGCACCAAGGCGGACTTCACCAAGGGCGTCGCGATCACCTCCTCGATCCACCCGGACGCCAACACCCACATCGAGCCGGTCCGCTACGGCAAGGGCTCCAACGCGATGGGCGCGCTGTCGATCGCCCAGGTCAAGGGCGGTGGGAGGGCCCCGCGCTGGCTGCGCTACCTGGGCAACTCGGTGCTCCACCCGGTGACCTTCGGCCGCTCGATGAACCAGCGCGGCTGGTCCGAGAAGACGATCATCGGGCTGGTGATGCAGTCGCTGGACAACTCGATCACCGTCTCGCTCAAGAAGGGGCCGCTCGGCAAGCCCCGGCTCACGTCCAGCCAGGGCCACGGCGAGCCCAATCCGACCTGGATCCCGGCCGCCGAGCAGGGCGCCCAGGCCCTGGCCGACGAGATCAACGGCTTCCCGGGCAGCACCGTCGGCGAGATCTTCGACATCCCGATGACCGCGCACTTCCTCGGCGGCTGCCCGATCGGGGACACCCCCGAGACCGGCGTGGTCGACCCGTACCACCGGCTGTACGGGCACCCCGGGATCAGCGTGGTGGACGGCGCGGCCGTCTCCGCCAACCTCGGCGTCAACCCCTCGCTCACCATCACCGCGCAGGCCGAGCGCGCCCTGTCGATGTGGCCCAACAAGGGCGAGGCGGACCGGCGCCCGGAGCAGGGCGAGGCCTACCGTCGGGTCGACCCGGTCGCGCCGGTGCGCCCGGCCGTGCCGGAGGGCGCCTTCGGCGCGCTGCGGCTGCCGCTGCTGCCCGTCCCCGAGGTCCCGAAGAAGCGCGGCTGAACCGGCTCCGGAGGCCAATCCGCCCTGGCCGCTTTTCGGTTGACATCCGTTCGGGTCCGATGGGATAAACGGGCTCCCTGGGGGACCAGGAACTCGTCGAGCGGGGGGAATGCGGTCCATGGCCAACTGCGCATCGTGCGGCGCGACTTCGGTGGAGGGGGCGCCCGCCTGCGGCGCGTGCGGACGGCCGACGGCACCCCCGCCCCCGACGGCCGTCGCGCTGCCCGCCGTGCCGCTGCCCGCCGTGCCGCAGCCGGCCGTGCCGCAGCCGGCCGGACCGCCGCCCGCCGGACCGCCCGGGTACTACCCGCCGCCGCCCGGCCAGGGCGCCGGCCGCCCGCCGGTCGGCGGGCCGCCAGCGGTGGGCAGTTGGGGAGCCGGGCAGCCGTACTACCCGAAGAGCGCCCAGTCGCCGCTGCTGCGCTCGCTGACCGGCACGAGCTGGCGCCCGGCGCTGCGGGCGGCCGTCGGCCCGACCGCGGTGCTGCTGCTGGCGGCGCTGGTCGCGGCGATCCCGGGCGACTACACCCTCGACCGGGCCTTCCCGACCCCCGAATTCGGCGACCGCTTCCTCTCCACCCTGGCGATGGCCCTGAACGCGCTGGGCGCGCCGTTCCGGCTCGGCTTCCACAACCCGGTCACCCGCGGCCGCTCGGAGAACCTGGACGTCACCTTCTGGGCGGTGCCGATGACGGTCACCGTCCTGTGGTGCCTGGCGCTCTGGCGCGGCCTGCGGGCCGGGCTGCGCCGGCGCAAGGCCGACGGCTCCCAGCTGACCCGCGGCCAGGCGGCCGGTGAGGCGCTGCGCACCGCGGTGGTGCTCGCCCTGGTGACCGCGGTGCTCGGGCTGGTCGCTGGCACCAGCTGGAACCCGGGGAACACGGACGGCGGCTACTACGGCTCCGGTCCGGGCCTCGGGAAGCCGTCCCTCGACACGGACTCCGGCTGGGTCTGGGCGCTCGGCTGGACCCTCCTGGTGGGCGGGCTGCTGGCCTTCACCGTCTACGGCACCGACGCGATGCGCTGGGCCGCCTGGCGCAGCCGGGCGGTGCGCGGCTGGGCGGTGGCCGCGCTGGTGGCGGGCCAGGCGCTCGCGCTGACCCTGGGACTGGCCTCGGTGACGGCCTTCGTGCTGATCGCCGTCAACAGCGACCAGGACTGGCAGACGCCCGTCTCGCTGGCCTTCCTGCCCAACCTCGGCCTGCTGCTGCTCGGCCTGGGTTCGGGCGCCACCGTCCGCTCGGACACCACCAGGGGTGGCGTCGTCCCGGGGTGGAGCGACTACCGCGACAGCCACCGGGAGTTCTCCTTCTTCGACCTGCACGGCGAGACCGCCGACTGGCGCTGGGCCGGTCTGCTGGCGCTCGCCGCGGCGGGGCTGCTCGGCTGGACGGCCTACCGGCGGCGACTGGACGTGGCCGACCGGCTCCGGCTGGCGGCCGTGTACGCCGTGCTGCTCGTCGCGCTGACGGCGGCCTCCGGAGGGCTGTTCAGCACCTCGATGTCCCTCCGGGCGCCCACCTCCGGGAGCTGGGGCGGTGTGGACAACTCGCCCTCGACCCAGGACACCTCGATGGGGCTGGCCTTCCTCAGCCTGCTGCTGGCCAGTGCGGTATGGGCGCTGGTCGGCGCGCTGCTGGTGCCCGCGCTGCTGGCGGCGCTCGGCGGCCGGGGTGCGGCGGTGCCGCCGTACGGGGCGCCGCCGCCGTACGGGGCGTACGGGCCGGTGCCGCCGGAGGTGCCGTACCCGGGCGGTCCCGGCTACGCGGGCCCGCCGCCGGGGCCGGGCACGGTGCCGCCCGGAGTGCCCCCGCAGGCGCCGCCGTACGGGCCGGTGCCGCCGGCGGTGCCGCACCCGGCCGGGCCGGGTGCGGACGCGCCGGTGATCGGGGTGAGCGAGGTGCTCGGCTCGCACGACGCGCCGCCCGCGCCCGCCGCGGGGACGCCGCCGCAGCCCGGGGCCGCGCCGCGGCCGCCGGAGGAGCCAGTCGACCCGAGCGTCTGGCGCGACCACCCGTAGGAGATGCGGAAAAGGGCAAAGGGCCCCGCGGGGGTACGGGGCCCTTTGTCGCTCAGCACTCGGCGTCAGGGCTGCGCCAGGTGCTGGGGGTGACGGCGCCGGGGGAGGAGCGCCGTCCTGTCGGTTGGCTCGCGGTCGCGTCCCTCGGGGCCGACGTGGGTGGCCGGCGGAGCGGGGCGCGCGCTCCGTGCGGCGGCGGGTCGGCGGGCAGGTCTGCGCCGGTCCACCGCTCACGGAGCGTGAAGTGAAAACCGCTGTCGCCTTCCTGCGCGGCGACGGCGGAGAGGTCGGTCGGGACCCCCACGGCGTGCCTGCCGGCCGCCGGGAGAACCGTTCACAGGGAGCATCGTGCTGGACGGAGGGGTGGCTCTGCAACCGGTTCGGTGCAGTTCGAACCACTCCGTGTGCCGACGACCGTGCGTCGGATGATCACGTTGCGTAGTGGTCCGAAGGGCTGCGGCGCACGGGGACGCGCGTAGCAGCGCGGGACGGCGGGGGAGGTGCGCCCGGAGTGCGCCCCGGATCGAACATCCCGCGCGGGGGTGGGTGCGACGGCCGGCTCCCGGGCGGCCCCCGGCCCCCGCCCTCCCACCACACCGCCCACTCCCGGCCCGGGGCGCTGG
>NZ_JBHWDU010000139.1:0-12605 GCF_042734825.1 Kitasatospora sp. NPDC059648
CTGCGCTGGTCATACTGGCGACGGCGCAGCCAGACCCGCGCCCGCCGCAGCCACTACAAACGCCGAGGCCACACCCCATAACTGCGGTTGCAGTACTAGGTGGAGGTTTCGACCGCATGACCACAGTTCAGCCGGGCGGCGGCTCGATGGTCCGCCGGATCCTCCTCGGCTCGCAGCTTCGCCGCCTGCGCGAGGCCCGCGGGATCACCCGCGAGGACGCGGGCTACGCCATCCGCGCGTCCGAGTCCAAGATCAGCCGCATGGAGCTCGGCCGGGTCAGCTTCAAGGAGCGGGACGTCGCCGACCTTCTCAGCCTCTACGGCGTCGACGACGGCCTGGAGCGGGAGGCCCTGCTCGGCCTGGTCCGCGAGGCCAACAAGTCCGGCTGGTGGCACAGCTTCAACGACGTTCTGCCGGGCTGGTTCCAGACCTATGTCGGCCTGGAGGAGGCCGCCCAGCTGATCCGCACCTACGAGGTGCAGTTCATCCCCGGACTGCTGCAGTCCGAGGAGTACGCACGGGCGGTTTTCGGCCAGAGTCGGCCGGTCATCAGCGAGGAGGAGGTCGAGCGGCGGGTCAGCCTCCGCCTGCGCCGCCAGAAGCTGCTGACCGAGGGGGCCAGCCCGCGGCTGTGGGCGGTCATCGACGAGGCGGCGCTGCGCCGGCCGGTCGGCGGGCCCAGGGTGATGCGCGGTCAGGTGCAGTACCTGATCGACGTCGCCGAGCAGGCCAACGTGGTCATCCAGGTCATGCCGTTCCGCTTCGGCGCGCACGCGGGCGAGTCCGGTGCGTTCACGATCCTGCGCTTCCCGGAGCAGGACCTCGCGGACGTGGTCTACCTGGAGCAGCTCACCAGCGCGCTCTACCTGGACAAGCGGGACGACGTCGACGCGTACGTCCAGGTCATGGAGCGGCTCTGCGTGGACAGCCTCACGCCCGAGCGCACGATAGACCTGCTCGCCGCGATACTGAAAGAGCGCTGAGCAACTCCCGGGCCCGGCCAAGGGAGTTCCGGGCCCGACCCGGGAGCTCCAAGGCCCGGCCGCCCACCCGCCGTCAACCGCGGGTCGACGGCCGTTCGCGTTCCGGCGGCAGCGGCTGCGGCGGGCGGCCCAGCTCCCAGGCGAGGCCGTAGCGGCCGAACAGGTCGGCCCGGATCGGCGCCAGCGGGAGTTCCGCGCCCGGCAGCAGCACCCCGATGCAGCCGCCCATCAGCGCGCTGCGCAGCACCCCGTGCTCGGCGACCGGATCGGGTGCGCCCCAGTCCTCCAGCAGGCCCTGGAGGATCGCGCCGACCTGCTGCTGCTCCGGGTCCTGGACGAAGGCGCCGGTGTCCGGGTCGAGGATCAGTGCCAGGTGGGAGCGCATCACCCGGGGGTGGTCCATGGCCAGGCTGAGTACGGTGTCGATCGCGCGGGCCAGCCTGGCCTCGGGGGACGCACCCGGCGGCAGCTCGGCCAGGGCGCCGGAGAGTGCCCGGTGCATCATCCGGTGCGTGGCGGACTGCATCAGCAGTCGTTTGCCGTCGAAGTAGTACGACAGCAGACCGCGGGCCAGTCCGGCCCGCTCGGCGATGTCGGTCAGTGTGGTGCCCGCGTAACCGCGCTGGTCAACGAGCTCGATGGTGGCCCGCATGATGCGGCGCCGGGAGCGCTGCCGCATCTCCTCATTGACCGAATCCCCGCGGGGTGCCATCGTGTCTGCTCCGAACGTTCGTTGGCTCCGGGCCAATATACTTGCGGAGCCGGCAGCCGCGCCGTGGAACCGTGCCCTTGCGGGCGCCGCCCGGGCGGCCCGTACAAAGACGGCCGGCTCCACCAACACGGGGGTTTGGTGGAGCCGGCACCGGTGCCCGGCGGTCAGGGGTCGACCGTGGGCGAGGGCCAGTGGCTCAGCGCTCGGTCAGGACTTCGGGCCGGACCGCGGAGGGCCCGGCAGGCGGATAATCATAATCCGGCACCGGCACGGGAGTTGAATTCCGGCGCCGGTCCACCACGGCGCCCACCGCCGCCACGAGCAGTCCGAGCAACGCGACTGCGGTGACCAGGACCAGGGCCGGCCGGTAACCGTCCAACTGGGCCCGGGCGCTGTCGCCGCCCGCGCTCCCGGCGGTGATCATCGCCGTCGCTCCGGCCAGCACCACGGCGGTGCCGACCTGGATCGCGGTGTTCACCAGGCCCGAGGCCAGCCCCTGCTCCTCGTCGGCCACGCCGTCGGTGGCGGCGATGTTCACCGAGGGGAAGGCCAGGGCGAAGCCCACGCCGAGCAGCAGCATCGAGGGCAGCACCAGGGCCAGGTACGAGCTGTGCTCGTCCAGGCGCAGGAACAGGGCGAAGGCGCCGGCCAGGGCCAGCAGGCCGAGCGGCAGCAGCCGGGCGGTGCCGAAACGGTCCACGATCGGGCCCATGAACGGCGCGGAGAGGGCGATGAAGGCGCCGGCGGGCAGCAGCCCGAGGGCCGTCTGCAGGGCCGACCAGCCGAGCAGGTGCTGCAGGTAGAGCGTGACCACGAACTGGAAGCCGCCGTACGCACCGGTCATGGTGAAGGCGACGACGTTGGCCCGGGCCACCGAGCCGTTGCGGAAGATCCCGAGCCGGACCAGCGGGTGGGCGGTGCGGCTCTCGATCAGCAGGAACGCGGCGGCCAGCGCGGCGACCACCACCAGCGAGCCGAGGGTGCGCAGGCTCAGCCAGCCGGCGCCCTGGGCTTCGGTCACGGTGAACACCAGCAGCAGGACGGTCGAGGTGCCGGTGATCGCGCCGAGCACGTCGTAGCCGCCCTTGGCGGGCTCCTCGACCGGGCGGGGGAGCAGGCGCACGGCGAAGACCAGGGCGAGCAGTGCGACCGGGACGGGCATCAGGAAGGTCCAGCGCCAGCCGACCGAGGTGAGCAGGCCGCTGAGCACCAGTCCGAGCGAGAAGCCGCTGGCGCCGCAGGTGGTGTAGATCGACAGCGCCCGGTTGCGGGCGGGGCCCTCGGCGAAGGTCGTGGTGATGATCGACAGGCCGGCCGGGGCGGTGAAGGCGGCGCTGACGCCCTTGAGGAAGCGGGCCGCGATCAGCAGGCCGCCGTCGTCGACCAGGCCGCCGACCAGCGAGGCGGCGGCGAAGGCGCTGAGGGCGACCAGGAAGACCCGGCGGCGGCCGAGCAGGTCGGCGGCGCGCCCGCCGAGCAGCAGCAGGCCGCCGTAGCCGAGCACGTAGCCGGAGACCACCCACTGCAGTGTGGAGGTCGAGAGGTGCAGTTCGGAGCCGATGGAGGGAAGGGCGACGCCCACCATCGAGACGTCCAGGGCGTCCAGGAACATGGCGGCGCAGAGCACGACGAGGGTGCCCCAGAGGCGGGGTGTCCAGTTCAGCCCGCTGGTTGACGGGGCGTCGGGTGACGTGACGGTCGCGGTGGTCATGGGCAGGAGAGTACATGCGCATGCATTCAATGCAAATGAATAATATGTGAACGCATAAATTTACGGTGCATGTGCTAGGCTGGCGGCGTGGCTGAACTCGACTCCCTCGAAGCCTCGGCGGAGGCCGGTCTCATCGCGGAATGGCGCGAGCTGCTCGCCCGTCATGCCGCGGCCGTCTGCGCGCTCGACCGTGAGCTCGGCGAGAGGTACGGACTGGGCATGAGCGAGTTCGAGGTGCTGGAACGCCTGGTGGAGAGGTGCGAGGCCGAGGCCCGGCACGCCCTGAGGGCGAGCGAGCTGGCGTCCATCGTCCATCTGAGCCAGAGTGCGCTGTCCAGGCTGATCGCCCGCCTGGAGAAGGCCGGGCTGGTGACCCGGGAGATGTGCCCGAGCGACCGGCGGGGAATCATGATCGCTCTGACCGAGGCCGGGCGGGAGCGCTACGACCAGGCCCGGCCGCTCCACCGCGAGGTGCTCGGGCAGACGCTCGGCGGGCGGTTCGCTCCGCTCTGCGGGGATCCGACCGGCGGCTGACCGGCCCAACTTCCCGGTCGTCGTTCTCGGTTGATCTGCGGTGCTGGTGATCGGCGGCGTTGTTGATCCGCGGTGCCGGCGATCGGTGGTGCTGGTGGTCCCCGGTGCCGGCGATCGGTGGCGTTGTTGATTCGTGCCGCCGGTGATCCGCGGCGTTCGTTCAGAGGAGCGAGTGGAGCCCCGGGGCGACGGCCAGCAGGACGGCCCCGACGGGTGCGGCCAGGGCGACGGCGGTGAGCCGCAGCCGGTGTGGGACGGACAGTCGGGGGCGGCCCGCGAGCAGCCGGTCCACCCGTTTCGGGGACTGCGCCAGGCCCGGCGGGCAGGAGCCGAACACCCCGCGGTCCAGGTTGAGTTCGGCCAGCGCGAGGGCGGTGGTGTGCCGGCCGTGCCGGCGGGCTGCCCGGTCGTCGGCCGCCAGCTCGACCAGCTCCGCCACCTGGTCCCGGAAGGCGCGGAACACGCCGATACCGGGAAAGCCGGAGGCGAGCGCCTGGGCGAACTGCTGGAGCCAGTGGTGCCGGGCCCGGACGTGTCCGCGCTCGTGACTCAGCACGGCTGCCAACTCCCGGTCGGTGAGCTGCTGGAGGGCGCCGGTGGTGACCACCAGGCGGGAGTTCGGGCCGGGCAGCGACCAGGCCTCGGGGCGGACGTTCTCCAGTACCACCAGCCGCTCCCGGCGGCTCCGGGCGGCCTCGATCGCCTCGGGCAACTCCGGCGCCCTGGTAGCGAGTTGGGCGTGCCGGCGGTTACGCAGGGCCTTGGCCGTACGGACCTCGCGGGTGAGCGCCCGCACCGTCTGCAGCGCGCCCGCGGCGAGGACGGCGGCGCAAAGCCGGCCCCAGCCCTCGGCGTCCTGGAGGCCGTAGGCGTCCTCCACGCCGTGCGGGGCGCCGGAGAACACCCAGGCGCGCAGCTCGGGCTCGGCGGCGGAGGCGGCGAGGACCAGGCCCAGGGCGCAGCACAGCAGGACGGCCACCACGATGCACTGCCACACCAGCAGGGCCAGCACCGGTTCGCGCTCCACCCAGCGGGCCCGGGCCAGCAGCCGGGGCACCACGGTGGAGAGCAGCAGGCCGAGCAGCAGCAGGCCGATCAGGGCAGTCATCGCATGGGCTCCCCGAGTACGCACGGAACGCGACAACGCGCTCCCTGCCAACCTATGCGCTGGCGACGTCCGGTGGAACGGCTTTCGACAGGCCAGTGACCAAGGCCACGCGCGGGCGCGGGCTTTGGCGGGGGCTACGGAGCCGCGCCGGTGCGGGCGGTGGCATGGGCGATGGTGCGGAGGCGGCTTCCACGGGGTGGTTCACATGGTCAGGAGCATGGCGAACATGCCGATGCCCATGGCCAGTCGGCAGGCCCGGGGCAGGCCGGTGGTGCCGAGCACGAGGGTGCCGGCCGGAGTGCGCAGCAGTCGGGCGCCGGCCCAGAGGGAGTAGCCGCCGAAGTAGAGCAGCAGGGTGCCGGTCAACAGGGGGGTGCCGAGCGCGGTGGCGTGGTGGTGTCCGCCGCCGGGGGAGGCGGTCATCGCGAGGCCCATGTAGGTCATGGCGAGCGCGCCGACCGCGTGGTGCAGCCGGTGTGCCCGACCGGCGGGGGCGTGCAGGGCGGCGACCAGGAAGACGGTGGCCGGGAGGCCGAACAGGCAGGCCCAGACGGCGGCCGGGACGGTGGCGCCGGTGACGGCCATCGCCGCCATGCCGAGCCCCATCAGGGCTTCGGCGGCGTCGGACTCCCGGGCCAGTGGCGGGTGGGCGAGGCGGGAGCCAGGGGCGGTGGCGGCGCAAGGGGCGTGCCGCAGACGGCTAAGACAGTAGGCGCCGGCGGTGGCGGTGAGGAGGGCGAGGAGCCAGCTGACCAGGGTGGGTCCGTGCAACGGCGGCCTCCCGGGGGTGGCGGGCGGTGAACGACGGGCAGCGGACAGCTGACGGAAGACAGATGACAGAGAACAGAAGTTGAAATCTGTCATCCGTCAGCTGTCAGCTGTCCGCTGTCGTCCGTTCCCCGTCGCCCCTCCGCCACGGCGACGATCGTCCCGTCCACGATCACCGCTGCGCCCCCGACGCGGCCAGGGCGCGTGCGGGGGCGCACAGTGGTGACCGCCGTGGTGCGCCGTCCCGGATCACCACCCCCACCGGTGAACGATGGACGGCGCTCAGCCCTGGAGTCGCCCCGAGGCAACGACCCGGCCGAGGAACCGCCTGGTCCGCTCCTCCTGCGGGTCGCCGAACACCTGCTCGGGTGGCCCCTGTTCGAGCACCACCCCGCCGTCCAGGAAGCAGACCCGGTCGGCGACCTCGCGGGCGAAGCCCATCTCATGGGTGGAGAGGACCATCGTCATCCCCTGTTCCTTGAGGTCCCGCACGACCGCCAGCACCTCCCCGACCAGCACCGGGTCGAGCGCCGCCGTGATCTCGTCGAGCAGCAGCAGCCGGGGTCCGGCCGCCAGCGCCCGTACGATGGCGACGCGCTGCTGCTGCCCGCCGGAGAGCCGGTCCGGGTACTCCTTCGCCTTGGCCGCCAGCCCGAGCCGGTCCAGCAGTTCCAGCGCCCTGGCCTCGGCCTCCGCCCGGCTGACCCCGTGCACCCGGCGCGGTGCCAGCGTGATGTTCTCCAGCACCGTCATGTGCGGGAACAGGTTGTACGACTGGAACACCACACCGATCCGGCGGCGCACCGCGTCCTCGTCCGCGCGCGGATCGGTGATCTCCTCGCCGTCCAGGAAGATCGCCCCGTCGTCGATCACCTCCAGCAGGTTGACGCACCGCATCAGCGTGGACTTCCCGGAGCCGGACGCCCCGATCAGCGCCGTCACCGAGTGCTCGGGCACGGCGAGGTCCACGTCGCGCAGCACCACCTGGCCGCCGAAGGTCTTGCGCACCGATTCCAGCCGGAGCACCTCGGTCCCGCTCACACCGCACCTCCCTGCAACTGCCGACGGTTCATCCGCCCGGTCAGCCAGTCGGCGAACCGGGTCAGCGGAACGGTCAGCACGATGAACACCAGCCCCGCCACCAGGTACGGCGTGAAGTTGAAGGAGTGCGCCGCGATGATCTTCGCCGCGTACACCGCGTCGATCGCGCCGCCGATCGAGACGAGCCCGGTGTCCTTCTGCAGGCTCACCAGGTTGTTGATCAGCGGGGGCACCACCCGCCGGACCGCCTGCGGCAGCACCACGTACCGCATCGCCTGGGCGTTGCTCAGCCCCAGCGACCGCGCGGCCGCCCGCTGGCTCGGGTGCACCGACTCGATGCCCGAGCGGAACACCTCCGACACGTACGCCGAGTACGTCAGCACCAGCGCCGCCCCGCCGAGCAGCAGCGGATCGGTGGTCACCCCGGTGAGCCGCAGGGCCGGCACCCCGGTGATCATCACCAGCAGGCAGATGATCATCGGCAGCCCGAGGAAGAAGTCGACGTACGCGGTGGCCAGCAGCCGTACCGGCAGGAACACCGGCCCGCGGAGCGTCCGCAGCACCGCGAGCAGCAGCCCGAACACCAGGATCAGCGCCCCGCAGCCGAGCATCAGCTCCAGGTTGAGCCGCAGCCCCCGCAACACCTCGGGCAGCGCCTGGCGGGCGTAGTCCAGGTTGAAGAAGGTTCGCCGGGTCACTTGCCAGCCAGGGGAGTTGACGATCAGCAGGTACAGCGCGACCGCCGTCAGCACGGTCGAGGCGGTGGCGATCAGTGCCGAGCGCCGGGCGCGGGAGCGCCGGTACGCCTCGTGCGCCAGCCGCCGCTCGGACGGGCGGTACCCGTCCTGCTCCGGGCCGGCCTGCCCCGCCCCGACCGCGAAGCCCTTCGGCTCCTTCGGCTCCTTGGGTTCCTTCGCGACCTCGACCGGTCCGGCCGTGCCCGCCTCCCCGCTCACTTCAGCACCGGTGCCGAGACGGCGTCCGACAGCCACTGCTTCTCCAGCTTCGCCAGCGTCCCGTCCGCGCGCAGCGCGTCCACCGCCCCCGACACGCACGACGTCAGCCGGGATCCCTTGTCCAGCACCAGGCCGAACTGCTCACCCTGCGAGGCCGATTCGAACTGCCCGACCACCTGGGCCTCCGGCACCTCGGCGCCGGTGATGTAGAAGGCCGTCGGCAGATCGACCACCAACGCCTCGACCTGACCGTTCTTCAGTGCGGCCTTCGCCAGGTCGTTGGAGTCGAACACGGCCGGCTGGCCGCTGGGCCTGATGGTGTTGGTGATGGTGTCCAGGCTCGTGCTGCCGATCTGCGCGCCGAGCTTGGCGTCCTTGAGGTCGGCGATGCTCTTCGCCGCCGCGGCCTTGGAACCCTTCAGCGCGATGACGGCCTGGCGCACGGAGTAGTAGCCGGAGGAGAAGTCGACCGCCTCCCTGCGCTCGTCGCTGATGGACACCTGGTTGACGTCGAAGTCGAAGTCCTTGGCCCCTGGCGCGGTGGCCTTGCCGAACGGCGCGACCACCCAGCCGACCTTGTCCTTCGAGTACCCCAGCTTCTCCGCCACGGCGTACGCCACCGCCGACTCGAAGCCCTTGCCGTTCGCCGGGTCGTCCCCGGAGAACCACGGGTCGTACGCCGGCTTGTCGGTGCCGATGGTCAGCTTCCCGGCGGTCCGCGTGGCCAGGGCGCCCGGCGCGCAGCCCGCCGCAGCACCGGCCGGACCCGAGGCGCCCGAGGCGGCGGCCCCGTCGGACTTGGCGTCCTGCGGCGCGCACCCGGTGAGCGCGGCGGTGGCCACCACCAGCGCGGCGAGGGGCAGGACGGCGGACGGCTTGCGCAGGCTCATGGCAGGACTCCAGGGGAAGGACCGACGGGAAACAGGGAGGGGCCGGGCAGGCGTCGACGGTACGGGCCGGGCGGGCCGCTTCCCGGCGGGTCACTTCCCCCCGGTGGCGGCGCCGGAACACACACGGCATGGTCGGCGTACGGGCCCGCATCCGCGGCGCCCCGGGCCGGATCAGCGGCAGCCGGTGGGCCGCGGCCGGGACGAGGGCCGTGGCCGCGTCAACGACGGCGGCGACAGCGGCCGTGCGTGCCGCAGCGGCAACGACAACAGGCCTGCTGACGGGAGGGCACCCGGAACGGGCTGCCGTGGCGCCCGGCCACCGTGATCACCGTCGGGAGCATGCGGGGAGGTTCGCATCAGGACCGCGCATCTGTCCAGAGCATCCAGGACACCGTCCACATGCCGGACACCCGCTGCTTCGGCGCAGGTTTTGAGGCCGGAACGGCGGCTGGCCGGAGGTTTGTCGGTCGGGACCCCCTTGAACGGGAGAACCTTTCGTACTTATGGTGTCCTCGTTGAAATAACTCCTGTCGAAGTGAGTCCACGATGCAGAATCTTTCGCCAAGGCTCGCAGCGGCGGCCGAAGCCCCGGTCTCGTCCCTCGCCGCCCACCCGGCGTGGCTGCGCCTGAAGGAGGCCGTCGAGACGCTGCGCCCGCTGCAGTCCAAGGACGGCTCGATCGACCTGTCCGCCGTCCAGCGGCAGACCGTCGACCCGCTGGTCGCCACCGTCCGGGCCTCCGTCGAGGAGCTCGCCCCGCACTTCCCGCACGACGCCGCCTACCTGGCCGCCGTCGACGCCGATCTGGCCAAGTGGGCCGACACCGGCTACCGGGAGCCCGACTTCCTGGACTCGCTGCTCGCCTTCCAGCCCGCCGAGCAGCGCGAGGACGGCCTTGAGCACCTGGTCGTCTTCCCGATGTACACCCAGAACGGCAACCCGGACCGCAACCTGGAAGCCGTCCTGCTGCGCGTGGTGTGGCCCGAGTGGCTGGACGAGCTGGAGCGGACCCGCTTCGACAACCCGATGTTCGTGCCGATCACCTTCACGGACTTCACGGCCGGCTACGACACCAACTCCGCCGTCCTCTTCCCCGAGACGGTCGCCGTGCGCAAGGCGCCGGAACGTTTCACCTGGGGCGGCATCTTCTGCGACCGCGAGGCCGCCCGCTTCCGCGCCGTCTCCACCAGCGCGATCGAGCAGCTCGGTCTGGAGATCCCGGCCGACGCCGAGGGCCTCCTCAAGGACCAGGAGCGCGCGCAGGAGACCTTCGTCCTGTGGGACCTGGTCCACGACCGCACCCACAGCCACGGCGACCTGCCGTTCGACCCCTTCATGATCAAGCAGCGCAGCCCGTTCTGGATGTACGGCCTGGAGGAGCTCCGCTGCGACCTCACCACCTTCAAGGAGGCGGTGAAACTGGAGGCCGAGGGCAACCCGCACGCCCGCGACGTCCAGTACGCGATCCTCTTCGACCGCCTGTTCCGCTTCCCGGTCAGCGGTGACCGCGTCCGCAACTACGACGGCCTCGGCGGCCAGCTGCTCTTCGCGTACCTGCACAAGCACGACGCCCTGCGCTGGCGCGACAACCGCCTGACCATCGACTGGGAGCTCGCTCCGCAGGTCACCAACGCGCTCTGCGGAGAGATCGAGACCCTGTACCGCGACGGCATCGACCGGCCCAAGCCGGCCCACTGGATCGCCGCCTACGAGCTGGTCTCCCGTTACCTCACCCCGCACCCGGCCTCCACCTGGGCCAAGGGCCCCGAGGCCCTCCCGCTCGACATCACCGACGGCAAGGCCCTGAACAAGGCGCTGTGCGACGCCGTGCTCCCGGACGAGTTCCCGCTGAGCATGTTCTACGAGGCCTTGTCCAAGAAGCTCCGCGGCGTCATCGCCGCTACCGCCGGCATCACCGGCGCCGGCATCCAGGGAGTCGCCGCGTGACCACCACCACCCCCTCCACCAAGCTGGCCGGCAAGGTCATCGCCGTTGCCGGAGCCAGCGGCCCGGCCGGGCAGGCCGTGCTGCGCCGCCTCACCGCCGACGGTGCCACCGTGATCGGAGCCGACATCGACGCCCAGCGCCTGGATTCCGCCCTGGACGCCACCCGCGTCGCGGTGCGCGGAGCCAAGGTGAGCGGCCAGGTGATCGACCTGCTCGACCCGCAGGAGGTCCACGACTGGGCCGACCACCTGGAGGCCGAGCACGGGCACGTCGACGGCCTGTTCCACCTGGTCGGCGGCTGGCGCGGCAGCAAGACCTTCTTCGACACCCGCCTGGACGACTGGGACTTCCTGCACGACACCGTCGTGCGCACCCTCCAGCACACCTCGCTGGCCTTCCAGCCCGCGCTGGTCCGCAGCCCGGCCGGCCGCTACGCCATGATCTCCGCCGCGGCCGCGCACAAGCCCACCGCCGGCGGCGCCGCCTACGCGGCCGCCAAGGCCGCCACTGAGGCCTGGACCCTCGCCATGGCCGACTCCTTCAAGAAGGAGACCACCTCCCCGGACGGCGAGCCCACCGCGGCGGCTGCGATCCTGGTCATCAAGGCGCTGGTCAGCCCCGAGATGCGGGCGGAGAAGCCGGAGGCGAAGTTCGCCGGCTTCACCGACACCGCCGACCTCGCCGGACACCTGGCGGACCTCTGGGACCGCCCCGCAGCAGAACTGAACGGACAGCACCTGTGGCTGACAGCCCGATGACCGACCTCACCCGTACGGACGCGGAACGGCGGCACGACCCCGCCGTCCGCGGCTTCGCCAGCGACAACTACGCCGGCGTGCACCCCGAGGTCCTCGCCGCGATAGCCCTGGCCAACGGAGGCCACCAGATCTCCTACGGCGAGGACGACTACACGGCGCACCTCCAGGACGTCTTCCGCCGCCACTTCGGCGACAAGGCCGAGGCCTACCCGGTGTTCAACGGCACCGGCGCCAACGTGGTCGCCCTCCAGGCGCTGCTGCCCCGCTGGGGCGCCGTGGTCTGCGCCGACACCGCCCACATCCACGTGGACGAGGGCGGCGCCCCGGAGAAGATGGGCGGCATCAAGCTGCACACCGTCCCCACCCCGGACGGCAAGCTCACCCCCGAGCTGCTCGACCTCCAGGCCTACGGCTTCGGCGACGAGCACCGCGCGCAGCCGCTCGCGGTCTCCATCACCCAGAGCACCGAGCTCGGCACCCTCTACACGATCGAAGAGATCCGCGCGGTCGTCGATCACGCCCACCAGCTCGGCATGCTGGTCCACATGGACGGCTCCCGGCTGGCGAACGCCGCCGCATCGCTCGGCGAGCCGATGCGGGCCTTCACGACGGACCTGGGCGTCGACGTGCTGTCCTTCGGCGGCACGAAGAACGGCCTGCTGCTCGGCGAGGTCGTGGTGGTGCTCAACCCGGAGCGGGTGCGCAACATCAAGTACCTGCGCAAGACCTCGATGCAGCTCGCCTCGAAGATGCGCTTCGTCTCCGTCCAGTTCGAGGCCCTGCTCGCGGGCGACCTCTACCTGCGCAACGCCGGCCACGCCAATGCGATGGCCAGCCGGCTGGAGGCGGCGGTCCGGAAGATCGACGGCGTCGAGGTCGTCCGCCCGGTCCAGGCCAACGCGGTGTTCGCGATCCTCCCGCGCGAGGTGAGCGAGCGGCTCCAGAAGCGTTACCGCTTCTACTTCTGGAACGAGCACACCGGTGAGGTGCGCTGGATGTGTTCCTACGACACCACGGAGGCGGACATCGATGCCTTCGCGGCGGCCATCGCCGAGGAGATGGGCCGCGCCTGACGAAGCGCCTGACGACGCGCCGAACAGCGATCGCCTCCGCCCGGACCGGGCGGAGGCGATTTGCATGTGGCGGGCCGGTGCCCGTACAGTTCCGGAGTCGCCGCGGGAGACCGGGGTGACAAAG
>NZ_JBHWDU010000140.1:0-12572 GCF_042734825.1 Kitasatospora sp. NPDC059648
GGATCGGTGCACCAGTCGTGCACCGATCCCCGGCCGCGCCGCTCACGTGTTCGCAAGATTCCTACAGGTATGTTTCTTGTCTCCCGATTCCACAAGCCCCGCCGAGCACATTCAAACTGCAAAGGAAAGCCTTGCAACAACATTCCACCCCGATGGTATGCATGAGCTCCAGGCAACGACGGAGGGCAGGGCCATGGCAAAGCAGGAGCGGGCGCGACGCACACGGGAGAAGGTCCTCACGGCCGCCGCCGAGGTGTTCGCCGTCCAGGGCTACGACAGCACCACTCTGAACACCGTGGCCGAGCGCATCGGCATGACCAAGGGCGCGCTCTACGGCCACTTCCCCTCGAAGCGGTCGCTGGCCCGGGCCCTGATCGACGAGTCCCGCCACGCCTGGACGAGCCTGCACGCCGCGTACGACACCCCGGAAGCCGACGCCGCCGAGGTCCTCGAAGGCGTCGTCGTGGGCTTCGCCGACCGGCTGCGCTCGGACGTCCGGCTACGGGCCGCGCTCAGGCTCGCGCTCGGCCGCCCCGACCTGGCCCCCGCCCCCTGCGACGTCCTCACCGAGATGCACGGCGCCCTGACCGACCTGGTCCGCCGCGCCCAGCGCGACAGCGGTTTCCCCGGCCACTGCCCGCCGCTGGTCGCCGAACTCCTGCTGATCGTGATCCGGGGGCTGCTGACCACGGCCGAACACGCCGACGGCGGCAGCACAGACGACAACAGCCCCGCCATCAGCGACGGAGGGCCCCTGTGGCGACTGCTCTTCACCGCCCTGGCAGGTGGCCCGGCCCCGGCTGCCGCCCTCTCCTGACCGGCCCGCCGGCCCCCTACGACACCACGTCCTTGCGCGCGAACCCGCGGAACGCCAGCGCCAGCAGCACCACCGCGTACGACAGGGACAACGAGACCCCCTGGAGCATGCCGCCCCACTCCAGCTGCGGCTGGAGGGCGTCGGCCCAGGCGTACTGCCAGTGCGCCGGCAGCCACTCCCGCAGATCGCCCAGCGCGGTGACCGCGTCCAGCACCCCGGTGATGATCGACAGGAACACCGCCCCGCCGACCGCCCCCAGCGGCGCGTCCGTCGCCGTCGACAGCCAGAACGCCAGCGCGGCGATCACCAGCTCGCTCAGGAACACGAACGCCACCGCGATCGCGATCCGGGGCAGCGCCTCCCCGGCGGGCAGGCCGGCCCCGGCCGGGAGCTTCAGGTCCCCCCAGCCGTACGCCACCGTCCCCACGACGAGCCCGATCGCGGGCAGCATGACGATCGCCACCGCCGAGAACGCCAGCCCGACCGCGAACTTGCGGGCCAGCAGCCGCGCCCGCGGCACCGGTGCGGCCAGCAGGTAGCGCAGCGAGGACCAGCTGGCCTCCGAGGCCACCGTGTCCCCGCAGAACAGCGCGACCGGGATCACCAGCATGAAGCCGGTGCCCACGAACAGCATGGTGACGGCGAAGTTGGCCCCGGAGGCGGTGGCCAGGTCGATGAAGGTGGTCCGGTCCGGACGCCCCGGAGTGCCCCCGATCTGGAACGCCGCCAGGATGACGAACGGCATCGCGGCCAGCACCCCGCCGATCACCAGCGTGCGGCGACGGCGCAGCTGCCGCACCGCCTCCACCCGCAGCGGCAGCGTCCGGCTCGCCCGGTACCCCTCGGCGTGGTCCGACTCACCGCGGTCCGAGGGGACCCGATCCGTAGTAGCACCGGCGCTCACGCCGCACCTCCGATCAATGACAGGAACGCGTCCTCCAAGCGCCGCTGCGGCCCGGCGCTCTCCACCGGCACGCCCAGCCGCACCAGCTCCGCCAGCAGCTCGCTCGCCGCGAGCCCGTCCAGCCGGACCAGCAGCCCGCCCTCGACGGCCTCCGCCGAGCCGACCCCGGCCAGCGCGCCGACCTTCTCGGCCACCGACTCCGGGTCGCAGGACGCGGCCAGCCCGATCACCAGCAGCTCACCCGCGCCTACGATCTCGCCGACCGGCCCGGCCGTCACCAACTGCCCGCGGTCCATCACCACCAGGTCGGTGCAGCTCTGCTCGACCTCGGCCAGCAGGTGGCTGGAGACGATGACCGTCCGCCCGCCGGCCGCGTACCGGATCATCACCTCGCGCATCTCGCGGATCTGCGGCGGGTCCAGCCCGTTGGTCGGCTCGTCCAGGATCAGCAGGTCCGGCATCCCGAGCATCGCCTGCGCGATGGCGAGCCGCTGCCGCATGCCCTGGGAGTAGGTCCGCACCGCGCGGTCCAGCGCCTCGCCGAGCCCGGCGATCGCCAGCGCCTCGTCGAAGCACGCGTCGGCCTCCGGCCGCCCGGTGGCCTGCCAGTACAGCCGCAGGTTGGCCCGGCCGGTGAGGTGCGGCAGGAAGCCCGCGCCCTCGACGAAGGCCCCGACCCGCGAGAGCACCGGCGCCCCGGGGCGGATCAGGTGCCCGAACACCCGGATCTCCCCGGCGTCCGGCCGGATCAGGCCCATCAGCATCCGCAGCGTGGTGGTCTTGCCCGCGCCGTTCGGCCCGAGCAGGCCGAGCACCTGCCCCTGCTCCACCCGGAAGCCCAACTCCCGTACGGCGTACCGGTCCTGGGAGCCCTTGTAGCGCTTGCTCAGCCCGCTGATCCGCAGCGGCACCCCGGCCAGCTCCGGATCGAACTCGGGGCCCGAGGACGTGCCGACCGCCGACCGCCGCCGCAACCACGGCACCAGCACCAGCCCCGCGGCCACCACCACGGCCGCCACCGGCAGCATCCAGGTCCGTGCGGGCAGTGGCGCCGCCTCCGTGACCAGCTCGGCCACCGTCGGCGCGGTGAGCGCCCCCGCCACGGCCACCCGGTAGGTGGCCGGCTCGTTCGGCGAGGCGTACGCCAGGTCGGTGGACGCCAGCACCAGCCGCAGCCGGTGCCCGGCCGGGAAGTCGTGGTCCACGGCGGGCAGCCGGACCGTGACCGTCTTCCCCTCGTCCGCGCCCGTCACCCGCAGCGGGGCCGCGAGCTGCTCCGGCAGCACCGCCTTTCCGTCCGGCCCGACGTCGTACAGCTTCGCGAACAGCACCGCGTCCGGCCGGTCCGCCTTCACCCGCACCGGCACGGTCGGCTGCCCGGTCAGGTGCAGCGGCGTGTCCAGCGGCGCCGAGTCGAAGGCGGCGTTCTGCCCGGGGAAGTCCAGCGACAGCCCGGCCCCGAGCGAGGCCGCCTGGCTCAGCGCGCCGATCCCCGGCAGCGTCGAGATGCCGGGCGGCGCCCCGCCGGGCGGGTTGGCGACGGGCTTCTCCCCGCCCGGCAGCTCGACGGACCGCGTCCCGGTACCGCCGAGACCGGGGTACCGGTCGGCGTCGGCGCCGCGCAGTACGGCCTGGAAGCCGGTCGAGTCGACCCCGCCCGTCCGGGTGACCCGGAACCCCGGGCCGGTGTCGTTGCCGAGCCCCTTCAGATAGTGGTCGAACCAGGCGGTCACCCGGTCGTCCACCCGGGCGCTGGTGTCCGTGCCGCCGTCGTGCCCGCCCGCGAACCAGTCCACCGAGACGGGCGCGCCGTTGGCGGCCACCGCCCGGGCGATCAGGTCGCCCTGGTCGAGCGGGAACAGCGAGTCCTGCTGCCCCTGCACGACCAGCGTGGGCGCCTTGAGCTGCGCCGCGACCGAGGACGGGCTCGACCTGTCCAGCAGCGCGACCGCCTCCGGGTCGGCGTGCCCCGCGGTCGCGACCCGGTCGTACATCTGGCAGAGCGACTCCAGGAACCGCCCGCACCCGACCTGCCCGTCCGCCGCCGTCGCGTCCGGCCTGCCCGTCCCGCGCGGCGCACCGCCCGAGGGCCCGAGACCGCCCGCCGAACCAGGGGCCGCCGACCCGGTGGTGAAGAAGATTCCGGCCCACAGCCTCTTGAAAACGCCGTCCGCGGCGCCCGAGCCGTCCACGCCCTGCGGGAACAGCGCGTCGGCCAGGTTCCACCAGGTGATCTGGGTGGCCACCGCGTCGATCCGGTGGTCGTACGCCGAGGCCAGCAGCGAGACCGCCCCGCCGTACGAGGCTCCGGTGATGCCGACCCGCGGGTCGCCGGGCCCGTCGAGCTTCACCTCGGGGCGCTGGGCCAGCCAGTCCACCAGGTGCTTGACGTCCTCGACCTCGCGGTCGGGCGCGTTCAGGCCGATCTTCCCGCCGGAGTGCCCGAAGCCGCGGGCCGACCAGGTCAGCACCGCGTAGCCCTGCCGGGCCAGCTGCTCGGCCCGGTCCCGCTCGCCCTCCTTGGAGCCGCCGAAGCCGTGCGCGAGCAGGACGGCCGGCCGCGGGCTGGTGCCGGTGGTGAAGAACGAGGTGTCCAGCTGGACCTGCTCGGTACCGCCGGGCGTCTCCGGCATGCTGAGGAAACGATCCTCTTGATGGACCGCCTGTTCACCGCCCGACGCCACCGTCGCCGTGCCGACCCCGGCGACCGCCACCAGAGCCACCGCCCCGGCCAGCACCCTGCGCCGCACCGACGTACCCCGGCCGCGCCACCGGCGCCATGCCCCACCGAACTCCATGGGGGCTGATCGTATCCGTCGCCCGGGTAGGCGTCCGATAAAGCCACCGGCCCCTTTCGACCGGTTTGCCCCGTTGAACCCCGGTATCGTACGGCCCACCCGGCTCTCCCGGTACCGGACGACACCCCGAGAAGGTCCCCGTGCTCTGGCCGCTGATCACCTTGCTCGCCACCGTCGCCGCCACCCTGGCGGTCGGCTGGATCGTCGACCAGATCCTCCAGCGGATCAGCGCCGACCACCCGGAGGCACCGGTCTGGGCACTGCTCCGCCGCTGCCGCGCCCCGCTCCAACTCACCGTGGCGTCAGCCCTGTTGCTCCTCACCAGCCCGCTCCGGCGGATCTTCCACCTGACCGGTGACGAGGGCGCCCACCACCTGCTCCTCCTGCTCCTGCTCGCCTCCCTCGGCTGGCTCACCGTCCGCGTGGTGGCCGCCGTCCTGGAGGCGCTGCTCCGCCGCTACGAGACGGTCGCCGGCGACCCGGCCCGGGTACAGCGGGTGCACACCCAGATCAGCATGCTCCGCCGAGCGGTCAGCGCGGTGATCGTCGTGGTCACCGTCGCCGTGATGCTGCTGACCTTCTCCGCCATGCGCTCCGTCGGCGCCAGCCTGCTCGCCTCGGCCGGCCTGATCGGCATCGTGGCCGGGATCGCCGCCCAGAGCACGCTGGGCAACTTCTTCGCCGGCCTGCAGATCGCCTTCGGCGACACCGTCCGGATCGGCGACACCGTGGTGGTGGACGGTCAGCAGGGCACGGTCGAGGAGATCACCCTGGCCTACCTGGTGGTCCGGCTCTGGGACCACCGCCGGCTGATCGTCCCGGTCTCCTACTTCGTCAACAAGCCGTTCGAGAACTGGACCCGTCGCGACCCCGGCCTGCTCGCCGCCGTCCTGCTCCACCTGGACCACAGCACCCCGGTCGACGAACTCCGAACGGCCCTGCACACCCGCCTGGAACAGCACCCGCTGTGGGACGGCCGCGAGTGGGCCCTCGACGTCACCGACACCACCCCCAGCACCATCGTCCTCCGCGCCACCATGACCGCCCGCACCCCCGACGACGCCGCCCGGCTCCGCTTCGACATCCGCGAACAGCTCATCGCCCACCTGCGCGACGAGCACCCCCACGCCCTTCCCCGCCTCCGCACCACCGACACCTGACCCGGCGCCGCACAGGACGGGGATCCCCGCGCCCCGAAAGGGGAGCGGGGACCTGCGCGAGGCGAAAGGCGACCACCGGTACCGAAGCCCCGGGCCCGCCCCCGCCCCTACAGAACCCGCGTCATCGTCCGGTGCGGAATCCCGGCATCGTCGTAGACCGGCCCCTGCGCCACGTACCCCAGCCGCTCGTAGAACCCGAGCGCCCGCACCTGCGCGTGCAGTTCGACCTCGACGCCGCCGCGCTCGCGCCCCGCCGCCTCGATCGCCCGGACGAGCTCGACCCCGAGCCCCGTCCCCCGGGCCGCCGCCAGGACGGCGAGCCGGCCGAGCAGCACCCGCCCCTCGACGCCCCCGGTCAGCTCCAGTGCCTCCGCGCCGAAGATCAGCCGCCCGGTCCCCAGCGCCGCGCCGTCCGCCCCCACGGCCAGCACGTGCACCGAGGTCGCGTCGTACTCGTCGTACTCCAGCTCCTCCGGCACGCTCTGCTCGACGACGAACACCTCACGCCGCACCGCCCGCACCAGCTCCAGGTCGGCCTCCCCCTCGGCGACCCGCACGGAGACCGTCATCTCAGCTCTCCGACGCGATGACGTCCAGCGCCTTCTGCAGGTCCGCCGGGTACTCGCTGGTGAACTCGACCCACTGCCCGTCCGCCGGGTGCTCGAAGCCGAGCGAGACGGCGTGCAGCCACTGCCGGGTCAGCCCGAGCCGCTTCGCCAGCGTCGGGTCGGCGCCGTACGTCAGGTCGCCCACGCAGGGGTGCCGCAGCGCGGACATGTGGACGCGGATCTGGTGGGTGCGGCCGGTCTCCAGCTTGATCGCCATCAGCGAGGCCGCCCGGTACGCCTCGATCAGGTCGTAGTGGGTGACGGACGGCTTGCCGTCACGGGTCACCGCCCACTTCCAGTCCGAGCTGGGGTGGCGCCCGATGGGCGCGTCGACCGTGCCGCTCAGCGGGTCCGGGTGCCCCTGGACCAGCGTGTGGTAGCGCTTGTCCGTGACCCGGTCGTGGAACTGCCGCTTGAGGTCGGTGTAGGCCCGCTCGGACTTGGCGACGACCATCAGCCCCGAGGTGCCGACGTCCAGCCGGTGCACGATGCCCTGGCGCTCGGCGGCGCCGGAGGTGGAGATCCGGTAGCCGGCCGCGGCGAGCCCGCCGATGACGGTGGGACCGGTCCAGCCGGGGCTCGGGTGCGCGGCGACGCCGACCGGCTTGTCGACCAGCACGATGTCCTCGTCGTCGTGGACGATCCGCATGCCGTCGACCGGCTCGGCCACGATCTGCACCGGGGCGGCGGGGGCGGGGATCTCGACCTCCAGCCAGGACCCGGCGGTCACCCGGTCCGACTTGCCGGCCACGGCGCCGTCGAGCGTCACCTTGCCCTCGGCGGCCAGCTCGGCGGCCTTGGTCCGGGAGAAGCCGAACATCCGGGCGAGGGCGGCGTCGAGACGCTCGCCCTCCAGGCCGTCGGGAACGGGGAGGCTGCGGATCTGCGCTGCGGTACTCACCCGTACGAGTATGCCGGAAACCCGGCCCCGCCCCGCCCGCGAGCCGCCCACCCGTCCGCGGGCGCTACTTCTCGCCCTTCTCCGCCGGGTGGTGCACGCTCCCGTCCGGGTTGCTGCCGCGGAAGGAGAGCAGCACGACGAGGATGCCGCCGCAGACGATCGCCGAGTCGGCGAGGTTGAACACCGCGAAGTGCTGGACCGAGATGAAGTCCACGACGTGCCCGCGGAAGACGCCCGGCGCGCGGAACAGCCGGTCGGCGAGGTTGCCGAGGGCGCCGCCCAGCAGCAGCCCGAGCGCGATCGCCCACGGCAGGCTGTACAGCCGGCGGGCGATCCGCCAGATCACCACGATGACGGCCGAGGCGATCATCGTGAAGACGACGGTCAGTGCCTGCCCCATGCCGAAGGCGGCACCGGAGTTGCGGATCACCTGGAAGGTGACGACGTCGCCGATCACCTTGATCGCCGCGTGGTTCTCCAGCTTGGCGACGACCAGCAGCTTGCTGCCGAGGTCGATCAGGAAGGCGAGCACCGCGACGACCAGCAGCACCCCGACCCGGCGCCGGCCCTTGGGCTTGTCCACCACCGTGGCGCCGGTCACCGGGCCCGCCCCGGCGGACTCTGCCGGCTCTGCGGACTCGACCACGGCCACCTCCGCGTCATCGGCGGGATTCGGGACGGCGTCGTCCCGGGTCTGGGGGGAACCTTGCGTACTGATGATCCGCTCCGCTGCCGATGTGAGCCGATGAGGGCCTGACCGCGTCCGTACCGACGAGTCAGGCGACGTTACGGGGTCGAGCGTACGGCAAGCCCGACCCCCCGCGTCGCCCCGGTGGCCCGGTCGGCGCCCCGGATCAGCGGCGTTCCTGCTTGGCCTTGCACTGCACGCAGAGCGTGGCCCGGGGGAACGCCTGCATCCGGGCCTTGCCGATGGCCTGTCCGCAGGACTCGCAGGTGCCGAAGCCGACGCCCTCCAGCCGCTCCAGGGCGCGTTCGGTCTGGGCGAGGCTGTCCCGCGCGTTGTTGGCGAGGGCCAGCTCGCTCTCCCGCGAGATGTTCTTCGTACCGGCGTCCACCTGGTCGTCACCGGCTCCGTCGTTGGAGTCGCGCATGAGGCCGGCGATGGCGGCGTCGGCGGCGTCGATCTCGCCGCGCAGCCGCTCCAGGTCGCTGATCAGCTCGTCGTGCAGCTCGTGGACCTCGTCCGAGGTCCAGGCGTCCTCGCCCGGCCGGACGGGCAGTGTCGCCGGGTCGACCGACTCGGCTCCGCGCGTCACGGTGACGGTCTCGCTGTTGGTCTTCTGAGGTGCGGTAGTGGTCACGGTCCCCTCCCCTGGATCGGCCGCCACGGCCTTGCGTGCCCGCTTGGTGGCGGTACCCGCGCCGGTTGCCTTCTCAGCCATGGCTTCGACCCCATCTACGAACGAATCGAGCCGCCGGTTCCCGGCGGCCTCCAGTGCCGGAACGATAATCCCGATCAAAACCGGTCACAACATGACATACCGACGCCTCACGATGATCCCACCCAGGCAGCCGCCCCAACCGCCACGCCCCGTGCGCTGACAGACTTGTGCCCACCTCGCTCCCACCTAACCGCCCCCGCCGACCAGCCCGGATCGCGTCCCGGCCCCGCTCCCCCGAATCCCTTTGGACAAACCGTCCCGCCCGGCCGATACACTGGCCCTGCAAGGCGCAGATGGGACGAGTACCGACGTACGCAGCCACCAGCGACCCGGGGACGGTGCGAGCCCGGGGGTGTGCACGGCGGGAAGATCACCCGGAGCCGCCGGAAGAACGGCCACGCGATGGCCCACTAGACCCGGCAGCAAGCCCAAACAAGAGGGCCGCGAAACGCAGCACCGCGGTCAAGGAGGGTGGTACCGCGGGGCGGCTGGTCCGTCTCGTCCCTCCGGAGGATCCAGTCCCAGCATCCGCCGGAGGTAGACGCCCGCGATGAGCTCCCAACCCGTCACCCACCACGACCCTTCCGACGACGCGCTGCGCGCGGCCCCTCTTTACCGCCCCGTCCCCGCACAGGTGGACCTCCCCGCCCTCGAACACCGGATCCTCTCCTTCTGGCAGGACAACAAGGTCTTCCAGCGCAGCCTGGAGCAGTCCGAGGGCCGCCCCGAGTGGGTCTTCTACGAGGGCCCCCCGACCGCCAACGGCATGCCCGGCGCCCACCACATCGAGGCCCGCGTCTTCAAGGACGTCTTCCCGCGCTACCGGACGATGAAGGGCTACCACGTCGCCCGCAAGGCCGGCTGGGACTGTCACGGCCTCCCGGTAGAGCTCGCCGTCGAGAAGGAGCTGGGCTTCTCCGGCAAGCAGGACATCGAGGCGTACGGCATCGCCGAGTTCAACGCCAAGTGCCGCGAGTCGGTGACCCGCCACACCGACGCCTTCGCCGAGCTGACCACCCGCATGGGGTACTGGGTCGACCTCGACGAGGCCTACCGGACGATGGACCCGTCGTACGTCCAGTCCGTCTGGTGGTCGCTCAAGCAGATCTTCGACAAGGGCCTCCTGGTCCAGGACCACCGGGTCGCCCCCTGGTGCCCGCGCTGCGGCACCGGCCTGTCCGACCACGAGCTGGCCCAGGGCTACGAGACCGTCGTCGACCCCTCGATCTACGTCCGCTTCCCGCTCACCAGCGGCCCGCTGGCCGACCGGGCCGCCCTACTGGTGTGGACCACCACCCCCTGGACCCTGGTCTCCAACACCGCCGCCGCCGTCCACCCGGAGGTCACCTACGTGGTGGCCACCGACGGCAACGAGCGGCTGGTCGTCGCCGAGCCGCTGGTCGCCAAGGCGCTCGGCGAGGGCTGGGAGACCACCGGTGAGTCCTTCACCGGCGCCGAGATGGAGCGCTGGGCCTACCGCCGCCCCTTCGACCTGGTCGAGATCGAGAACGCCCACTACGTCCTCAACGCCGACTACGTCACCACCGAGGACGGCACCGGCATCGTCCACCAGTCCCCCGCCTTCGGCGCGGACGACCTCGCGACCTGCCGCAAGTACGGCCTGCCGGTGGTCAACCCGGTCCTCGGCGACGGCACCTTCGCCCCCGAGGTCCCGCTGGTCGGCGGCCAGTTCTTCAAGAAGGCCGACGAGGCCCTGGTCGCGGACCTCAAGGAGCGTGGCCTGCTCTTCCGCCACCTGCCGTACGAGCACAGCTACCCGCACTGCTGGCGCTGCCACACCGCGCTGCTCTACTACGCGCAGCCGTCCTGGTACATCCGGACCACCGCCGTCAAGGACGCGATGATCCGCGAGAACGAGGCCACCAACTGGTTCCCGGACACGGTCAAGCACGGCCGCTTCGGCGACTGGCTGAACAACAACATCGACTGGGCGCTCAGCCGCAACCGCTACTGGGGCACCCCGCTGCCGATCTGGCGCTGCGAGGAGGGGCACCTCACCTGCGTCGGCTCGCTGGCCGAGCTGTCCGAGCTCACCGGCACCGACCAGAGCGCCCTCGACCCGCACCGCCCGTACATCGACGACGTCAGCTTCGCCTGCCGCGACTGCGGCGGCGCCGCCACCCGCGTGCCCGAGGTCATCGACGCCTGGTACGACTCGGGCTCGATGCCCTTCGCCCAGTACGGCTACCCGTACCAGAACAAGGAGCTGTTCGAGAAGCGCTACCCGGCGCAGTTCATCTCCGAGGCGATCGACCAGACCCGCGGCTGGTTCTACACCCTGATGGCCGTCGGCACCCTGGTGTTCGACAAGAACAGCTACGAGAACGTCGTCTGCCTGGGCCACATCCTGGCCGAGGACGGCCGGAAGATGTCCAAGCACCTGGGCAACATCCTCCAGCCCATCCCGCTGATGGACCAGCACGGCGCCGACGCCGTCCGCTGGTTCATGGCGGCCGGCGGCTCGCCCTGGTCGGCCCGCCGGGTCGGCCACGGCACCATCCAGGAGGTGGTCCGCAAGACCCTCCTCACCTACTGGAACACCGTCGCCTTCCAGGCCCTGTACGCCCGCACCTCGAACTGGGCCCCCTCGGCGAGCGACCCGGCCCCGGCCGACCGCCCGCAGCTGGACCGCTGGGTGCTCTCCGAGCTGAACACCCTGGTCCGCGAGGTCGACGCCGCCTTCGAGGCGTACGACACGCAGCGCGCCGGCAAGCTGCTCTCCGGCTTCGTCGACGACCTCTCCAACTGGTACGTCCGCCGCGGCCGCCGCCGCTTCTGGCAGGGCGACGCCGCCGCGCTCGCCACCCTGCACGAGGCGCTGGAGACCGTCACCCGCCTGATGGCCCCGCTCACCCCGTTCATCACCGAGCGGGTCTGGCAGGACCTGGTCGTCCCGGTCACCCCGGAGGCTCCGGCCTCGGTGCACCTGGCCACCTGGCCGGAGGCCGACGAGACCCTGATCGACACCGAGCTCTCCCGGCACATGGCACTGGTCCGCCGCCTGGTCGAGCTCGGCCGGGCGACCCGCGCCGAGTCCGGTGTGAAGACCCGCCAGCCGCTCTCCCGCGCGCTGGTCGCCGCCCAGGGCTGGGAGGAACTGCCCGCCGACCTGCGCGCGCAGATCGCCGAGGAGCTCAACGTCTCCACCCTGGAGTCCCTCGCCGAGGTCGGCGGCTCCCTGGTCGACACCACCGCCAAGGCCAACTTCCGCGCCCTGGGCAAGCGTTTCGGCAAGGGCGTGCAGGACGTCGCCAAGGCGGTCGCCGCCACCGACGCCGCCCGCCTGGCCGCCGAACTGCGCGCCTCCGGCACCACCTCCGTCGAACTGAACGGCGAAACGATCACCCTCTCCCCCGGCGAGGTGATCATCACCGAAACCCCACGCGAGGGCTGGGCCGTCGCCAACGAGTCCGGCGCCACCGTCGCCCTCGACCTGGCCATCACCCCGGAACTCAAGCGCCTCGGCATCGCCCGCGACGCCATCCGCCAGATCCAGGAAGCCCGCAAGAACTCCGGCCTCGACGTCGCCGACCGCATCGTCCTCCGCTGGCGCGCCACCACGGAGGAAACCGCCGAAGCCATCGCCGAACACGGCCCCCTCGTCGCCGAGGAAGTCCTCGCCACCGACTTCGCCGCCGGCGCAGCCGACTGGACCTCCGACACCTTCACCGACGAATCCCTCGGCCTCGCCTTCCAACTCCGCAAGGCCTGACCCACCCCCGAACCGCCGCCCAGCTCCCCGGAGCCGGGCGGCGGTTCCCTTTTCCCCTCCACGGGCGCACGCCCCCGGCGCACCCCAGCCCCCTCCCCCTCCATGGGCGCGCGGGCGAGCCCCGCGCGCCCAACACACCCCCTCCCCCCACACCCGACCCAGGCGAGAGGGACGCGCTGCGGGAGGGGCGGTGGAGGGGGTGGCCACGGAAGGGGGCGTGACGGGTGATTTTGAGGGAGCCAACGGGG
>NZ_JBHWDU010000141.1:0-12418 GCF_042734825.1 Kitasatospora sp. NPDC059648
CTCAGTCATCTCCCCAGGTGTCACACACCCTCAACGACACAACCCGCCGTTGGACACGCCCAACCCCGACGAACCTGACCAAGCCCTACTAGGGTGGTGACACCCGTCCGGCGCCCCGGCCGGTACGGTGACCGGTGTGCGGTGGGATCCGGGCCGGGGATGATCGGTTCCCCTCCCCGTCCCTGAGAAATCCCGGGGGCGGGCCCCGCCCGCAGGCGGATTCTCGTGATCTCTACAGTGCTGTAGATTCGTCCGCAGGGAGAGATCCGAGGAGGGCATTGTGGGAGTTTCGCTGGCCAAGGGCGGCAACGTCTCGCTGAGCAAGGAGGCGCCCGGTCTGAGCGCCGTGATCGTGGGTCTCGGCTGGGACGTGCGCACCACCACCGGGGCCGACTACGACCTGGACGCCAGTGCGCTGCTGTGCAACGCGCTCGGCAAGGTGGTCTCGGACCAGCACTTCGTCTTCTTCAACAACCTCCGCAGCCCGGAGGGTTCGGTCGAGCACAGCGGCGACAACCTCACCGGTGGCGGCGACGGCGACGACGAGCAGATCAAGGTCGACCTGGCCCGGGTACCGGCCGACGTCGCCAAGGTGGTCTTCCCGGTCTCGATCTACGACGCCGACGCCCGGCTGCAGAACTTCGGCCAGGTCCGCAACGCCTTCATCCGGATCGTCAACCAGGCCAACGGGCAGGAGATCGCCCGCTACGACCTGACCGAGGACGCCTCGACCGAGACCGCGATGGTCTTCGGCGAGCTGTACCGCAACGGCGCCGAGTGGAAGTTCCGTGCGATCGGCCAGGGTTACGCCTCGGGCCTGCGCGGCATCGCCACCGACTACGGCGTGAACGTCTGAGCCACCCGGCTCAACGGGCGGGCCGGCTCAGCCGGTCCGCCCGACACGTGGCCGCCTCACCTGCTCCGCCCGAGCGCGTGGCCGCCGAAGCCGCCGCTTCCGGTGAGCTGTTCCCGCCACCAGGCGGCCATCGCGGGCTCGTCCATGGCCGGCCAGTCCGGCGCCGCGGTGACCTGCGCCCGGCCCAGGGCCCGGCCCAGGTTCACCAACTCCAGCCCTGCGGCCGTCCGTTCGCGGTCGTACGCGGCCAGCAGGGGTGACCACGAGCCGCCGCCGAGGCGCCGTCCGGCCTGCTCGAAGGAGTGCGCGTCCTGGAGGGCCTTCACCGCACCGCTGGTGTTGTGCGGGCGGACGACGGTCGCCGCGTCGCCGCCGATGAGCAGCCGCCCGGCGGTGCGGTGCGGGGTCGCCAGGTCGTAGACGGGCTGCAGCAGGGTCCGCTCGCGCGGGGTCAGCGCGATCACGCCCGCCCAGTACGGCGGTAGCTGCTGCTCGGCGAACTCCCGCATGCCGTCCAGCTGTTGATCGCTGAGGGCGCCCGCGGCGACGGCGGTCGGGCCGTCCAGGCGCAGCCAGTCCGGGGTGGGCGCGTAGAAGACCCAGTTCACCTGGGTGGTGCCGGGGGTGAGTCCGGGGATGCGGTAGATCACCACCTGGCCGCCGCGGTAGCAGACGGTGATGCACTCCTCCTCCGGCCAGACCCCGGCGCCGCCGGGCAGTCCGGCCAGCAGCGCGGCGTCGAAGCTGCCGCGCCAGCACACGTACCCGGCGTACTCGGGCACGGCCCGCGGGCAGACGGCGGCGCGGACCACCGATCGGTAGCCGTCCGCGCCGATCACCAGGTCGTACGGGGTGCGGGTGCCGTCGGCCTCCTCGATCCAGGCGCCGGTGCTCCCGGAGCTCCCGCCGTTCTCGTCGCCCCCGTCGCTTCCCTCGCTGTCACGGCCCTCGTTGCCGACGGCCGTCACCGTCGCGCCCAGCCGGTACTCCACCGCCGCGGGCGCGCTCTCGCGCAGGGCCTGCCAGAGCACCGCCCAGTGGTGGGAGTGGAAGGGGAACGGCTGGGCCCACAGCAGCCTCCCGCGCCCCCGGGTGCCGCTGTCGTCGCCGCCCTGGCCGACGGGCTCCCGGGCGACCCAGCTGCGCACGGTGAGCCGGTGTCGCCGGGTGTCGGGAGCGAGGTGTCCGGCGTCGACCAGTTCGGCGAAGCGGTCGTTGTGGGTGCAGATCCCGAGTCCGCGGTCCTCCAGCCGGCCGGGGCTGCGTTCCAGCACCACGACCCGTTCCGCGCCGAGCCGGGCAGCCGCCCCGGCGAAAGCGCTCCCGGCGATGCTGCCCCCGACCACGGCCACCGAGCCACCCCGCACGGCCGCCCCCTCTCCGAGCCCGTGAATCCGGCGCTGTCGGGCACGACGATACGCCGCCGGGGCGGGCCGCCCGGCCGGTACCGGCATCCTCGCCGGGCGAGGCCTATGCAACTAGTTGCATAGGGCGGCGACCGTCCCCTACTCTGCGGTAACAATCCGGGAGACACCTCCCACCGACCGCCCCCAGGAGACGTCGATGAGTGCGACCCCCGGCAGCAGCCGCTACCCGCACCTGCTCAGCCCGCTCGACCTCGGCTTCACCACCCTGTCCAACCGGGTGATCATGGGTTCGATGCACGTCGGCCTGGAGGAGGCCCCCGGCGGCTACGAGCGGATGGCCGCCTTCTACGCCGAGCGAGCCCGCGGCGGCGTCGGCCTGATCGTCACCGGCGGCATCGCCCCCAACGAGGCCGGGCGCCCCTGGGAGGGCGGCGCGATGCTGACCACCGAGGAGGAGGCCGACGAGCACCGGGTGATCACCGACGCCGTGCACGCCGCCGGCGGGAAGATCGCCCTGCAGATCCTGCACTTCGGCCGCTACGCCTACCACCGCGACCTGGTCGCCCCCAGCGCCCTCCAGGCCCCGATCAGCCCCTTCGTGCCCAACGAGCTCACCGCCGAGCAGGTCGGGCAGACCGTCGAGGACTTCGCCCGCTGCGCGGAACTCGCCCGCCGGGCCGGCTACGACGGCGTCGAGATCATGGGCTCCGAGGGCTACCTGATCAACGAGTTCGTCGTCGCCGCGACCAACCGCCGCGAGGACGAGTGGGGCGGGCCGTACGAGCGGCGGATGCGCTTCCCGGTGGAGATCGTCCGCAGGGTCCGCGAGCGGGTCGGCGAGGACTTCATCATCGTCTACCGGCTCTCCATGCTCGACCTGGTCCCCGGCGGCTCCACCCTGGACGAGGTCGTCCAGCTCGCCCAGGCCGTTGAGGCCGCCGGGGCCAGCATCATCAACACCGGCATCGGCTGGCACGAGGCGCGCATCCCCACCATCGCCACCTCCGTGCCGCGCGGTGCCTTCGCCTGGGTCACCAAGCGCGTGATGGGCAAGGTCGGCATCCCGCTGGTCACCACCAACCGCATCAACACCCCTGAGATCGCCGAACAGTTGCTCGCCGAGGGCAACGCCGACCTGGTCTCGATGGCCCGTCCGCTGCTCGCCGACGCCGACTTCGTCGCCAAGGCGCGCGAGGACCGCGCCGACTCCATCAACACCTGCATCGGCTGCAACCAGGCCTGCCTGGACCACACCTTCAACCTCCAGATCACCTCCTGCCTGGTCAACCCGCGCGCCTGCCACGAGACCGAACTCGTCCTCGCCCCCACCAGGTCGCGCAAGGACATCGGCGTCGTCGGCGCCGGACCGGCCGGCCTCGCCTTCGCCGTCTCCGCCGCCGAACGCGGCCACGCCGTCACCCTGTACGACGCCGCCGAGAGCGTCGGCGGGCAGCTGAACATCGCCCGGCGCATCCCCGGCAAGGAGGAGTTCAACGAGACGCTGCGCTACTTCCGCACCCGGCTGGCCGAGTTGGACGTCACGCTGCGGCTCGGCGCCCTGGTGACCGCCGAGCAGCTCGCCGGGGCGGGGCACGACGAGATCGTCCTCGCGACCGGTGTCACCCCCCGAACTCCCGTCGACATCCCGGGAGTCGACCACCCCAGCGTGCTCGGCTACCTGGACGTGCTGCGCGACGGCGCACCCGTCGGCGAGCGGGTCGCCATCCTCGGCGCGGGCGGGATCGGCTTCGACGTGGCCGAGTTCCTCACCGACCAGGGCGACGAGGCGAGCCTCAACCCGCCGGTGTTCCAGGCGAAGTGGGGCATCGACCCGGAGTACCGCGAGCGCGGCGGCCTGCGCGCGCCCGAGCGGCCGAGGCCCCCGCGCAGCGTCCACCTGCTGCAGCGCAAGACCAGCAAGGTCGGAGCCGGACTCGGCAAGACCACCGGCTGGATCCACCGCACCGAACTCAAGCACCGCGGCGTCACCATGGTCGCCGGCGCGACGTACGACCTGATCGACGACGCCGGGCTGCACTTCACCGTCGACGGCGAGCGCCAGCTCCTGCCCGTGGACACCGTGGTGCTCTGCACCGGTCAGGAGCCGCGCCGCGACCTCGACCAGGCGCTGCGCGAGCGCGGCCTGTCCGTGCACGTGATCGGCGGCGCGGACGTGGCGGCCGAACTGGACGCCAAGCGGGCCATCAAGCAGGGCACGGAGCTGGCCGCCGCCATCTGACGTCGGGTAGCCGGGGGGCTACCCGGCGCACCGGGGCCCGTAGCCACGCGCTGCGGGCCCTGACCGCTGCCTCCTCCATAATCGCCAGCGCTGCCTCCTCCCGCTTCGCCGCCGTTGACCTGCGACGACGCCCGCCCGCGCGCCCCGCCCGGCCCCCGGTGGGAAACTGGTGCCCTGTCCCTGCCCGAACTCTCGACCGGGGGCCAGCATGTCCCTCCCGAGGCCTCTCCACGCCCTCACCGTCGCGGTCCTGGTCGCGGCGGCCACCGTGGGACCGGCGGGCGCCGCCGGCGCCGATCCGGCCCCGCCGCTTCCCTCCGCCGACCAGCTGAAGTCGGCGCTGCTCGGCGTGAACGACCTCGGTCCGGACTACACCGAGGCGCCGGCCACCGAGAGCCCCAGCCCGAGCGCGAACCCCACCCCGGTCACCGGCTGCGACGCGCTCAGCGCCCTGATCACCATGCACCCGACCGCGACCGACCCCGCGACCCCGCGCGCCGAGACCGAACTCGACGGCCAGGACGGCAATCCGATGGTGACCCAGTCCCTCACGGCCGAGGACCCCGGCCGGCTCACCAGCGACTTCGACACCGCCGCCGACGCGTTCAAGACCTGCCACACCATCACCTTCAACGCCGACACCGAGGACTCGGTGACCTTCACCGTTACCCCCGTCACCCTCGGGGACCGCCAGGACGCCCCCGCCGTCCGCCTCGACGGCACCATCGCCGGGGTCCGGCTCAACGCCTTCGTCGGCATCGAACGCTTCGGCACCGTGGGCATGGTCTACGGCTTCTTCCAGCGCGAGTCCGCCGATGCCCAGACCGCCTCGATGCAGTACCGCACCGCCGTCGCCAAGGTCGAACACACCCTCGGCACCACCGCCGGCAGCACCACCCCGCCCACCGCGTCCGCCGCTCAGGACATGTCCGTCTGACATCACTGCGGACGCGTCGCGACGCCCGTCGAGCACACCGCTCGACGGCGGTCGCGAGGCGTCACCCGTCCTCCGGAGTGGTGCGGGGCGGCCGGCCGGGGTGGGACGGATCAGCGTCCCGGTCCCGGGCCACGCGCCACCGTCCCTCCGCCGACCCCCGGTCCCGGGACACGCCCCGCGAGCGGGCGGCCGCACCCCCGTGGCAGCCGCCCGTCCACGCTCGTCACGGCAGGAACCTGACCTCCGGGAACTTCGGGGACGGGCCGTCGAGGAGGGAGCCGCGGCGGTGGCGGAGGTGGAGGTCGAAGAAGGCGAGCGGGTACGCCTGCTGGATGCGGACGGAGCGGTCGGCGGGGAGAGTGCCGACCATCTCCTGGACCTGCTGGTCGGGGAGACCGAGGAGCCCGGCCACCTGCGGCATCAGCGGCGAGGCGTCGGAGTACGAGCTGTGGCGGACGCCGTCGGCCTGGATGTTGAGCCGCCAGCCGCGCAGGTGGTCCCAGAAGGTGACGGCGTCCCGGTTCTGGTCGCGGCCGAACTCGGCGGTCAGCATCAGGAACGGGCGGTCGAGGTCGGTGACGGGGATGGCCTGCATCGGCCCGTCGATGGCGAGGCCGGCCCGGACACGGCGGTCGGCCGTCATCACGGCGGCGGTGGCCGAGCCGCCCTTGGACCAGCCGAACATGCCGATGTCGAGCGGGTCGGGGGCGCCGAGCAGGCCCTCGGGCAGGGGCTTGCCGTCGACGTCGGGATTGCGCCCGGCGGCGAGTCCCTCGACGCAGTCCAGTACGAAGCGGGCGTCCGCGGCGAAGTCCCGCGGGCCCAGCCTGGGCGCGCCGTCGATCCACGGGGTGAGGACGCGGCCGTCGGGGAACTCGGTGAAGGCGTCCCAGGTGTGGTCGACGGTGACCACGACGTAGCCGTGGCTGGCGAGTTCCTGGACGATGGTGGTGTTGACGGCCCGGTGGGCGTGGGCGCCGTGCGAGTAGACGACGACGGGCAGCCGGTGGCCGGTGCGGTGGACGGGCGCGCCCAGGCGGGCCGCCGTGAGCGGGGTGGCGGAGACCGGGAGCCTGAAGCCGAAGTCGTCCAGGTAGGCCTTCATGGCGCCGTCGGTCATCCAGGGCGCGAGCGGCAGTTCGTCGGCCCGCCCGGCGGGGTACCAGACGCTCGCCATCAGCTCGCGGTAGCGGCCGGCCCCGGCGAACGGGTCCGGGCGGGAGGTGTCGCGCAGGTGCAGGGCGACCGTGCCGACGCGGTGCGGGCCGGTGGGTTCGGGCAGGGTGAGCCGCCCCGGCGTGGGCGCAGGCGTGGGGGAGGGGGCGTCCGCCCGGGCGGTGGCGGCCAGGCCGAGCGGGGCGGCGGCACCCAGGGCCAGTGCGGCGCCCAGCATGTGACGGCGGGTCAGTTCGATGGGGCTGGTGAACGGCGTGGTGTCCATGCGCCGAACGCTGTCACGCGGCCCGGGAGCCGGGCATCGGCCCACCGATTGATCTCCCGACCGCCCGCATTGGCCCACGGGTTTACATCCCCGGGCTGATGCGTGCCCGGTGGCAGCCGACGCGTGCGGAAGCCCGGGTCCGCGATGGGTTCCGCGGGCCCGGGCTTCGGTTGCCGGTGGGATCTCCGACCCTTCGCGTCAGGTCAGTTGAAGACCAGGACGTCGGTGCGCATCGGCAGGGAGCTGCCCCAGTCGATGTTGATCTTGAAGGTCACGACGCCGTTGCCGGGGGCGATGCTCGACACCTGGAAGGCGGCGGCGCCGACGAAGCGGTTGCCGTTGGAGTCGATCTCGGAGGCGGTGATGACGACGGTCGAGTTGGTCCCGATGACGTTCCACGGGAGCTGGAGGTTGAAGATCCCGTGCGCCGGGGTCCAGGTCCACCAGGCGCGCCACACGGCACCGACGTTGCCGCCGACGTCCGCGAGGTTCTCGCTGTGGATGGTGGGCTGGGAGTGGTCCGCGATCTGCGGGATCCCGGAGGCGGAGGATTCGGTTGCGGTCATGGCGGCAACTCCTTACGCCGGGAGAGCCTCAGGAGCCCTCCGAATACTCCGAGTGTCAGTCAGTGTGCGGAGCGTCGCAATCACTCGTGCGGGTGAAGCTGCGGCGCGCCGCCGGGGCGCATCGGGTCGTGGAGGCGGTGTGCGGGTGTGTCGGCGCGGCCGGGGCGTGCTCCGCCTGCTACCAAAAATCCCATGTCCCACCACCTCAGCGGCCCCAACCTCCGCTCCCCCCGCGGCGACGCCCGCCTCGACATGACCGACCTGTTCGCCTTCCCGGCGGCCGACGCGCCCGACCGCACCGTCCTGATCCTGAACGTCAACCCGTACGCGCCCACCCGGGCCGCCGGGTTCCACCCCGACGCCGTCTACCGGATCAACGTCGACAACGACGGTGACCACCGGGCCGACGTGGCCTACTCGTTCACCTTCTCCGCCCCCGAGAGCGGCACCGGCGCGCAGCGCGTCACCGTCCACCGGTCCACCGGCGCCGCCGCCCAGAAGCACGAACCGACCGGCGACGTGCTCTTCTCCGACGTCCCGGTGGCGTTCGGCGACGCGCCCGAGGTGGTCGAGGCGGACGGCTGCAAGCTGTCCGTCGGGCTGCGCAGCGACCCGTTCTTCGCCGACATCGAAGGCATCGTCGACAACTTCACCTGGACCGGCAGGGACGCGATGGCGGACGCCAACGTGTTCGGCATCGCGCTCGAAGTCCCGGACGCCGACCTCGGCCCGGACCCGACCATCGGGGTCTGGGGTCGGGTGAGCGTGCGTCAGGAGGGCCAGCTGGTCTCCGTCGACCGGGGCGCCCACCCGTCGCTCACCGCGTACTTCAACACCGAGGAGGTCAAGGACGCGTACAACGCGGGCGAGCCCGTCGACGACTGGGACACCTACCGCGAGGCCTGGACGGCCGTCCTCCAGCACGCCGGCGACTACACCACCGAGGCCGCCACCGAGACGCTGAAGCTCGTCCTGCCGGACATCCTCCGCTACGACCGCTCCCGCCCGGCCGGCTATCCCAACGGCCGCACCCTGGTGGACGACGTGACCTCGGTCCGGCTCGCCATGGTCTCCGGCGGAAAGATCACCAGCGACCACATCGGCCCGCACGCCGACCTGATCCCGACCTTCCCGCACCTCGGGCACCCGCATCCCGTCAAGTAGCCCTCCGGGTCGTCGAGCCGACCGGCCCCCCGCGGTCCTCCCGCGGCGGGCCGGTCGACCCGCCTCCGGCGGCGGTCGCGTCCGCTCAGGAAGCGGGCCTGCGCTCCGCGTGCAGCAGGACCGCGATCACCGCGGCCAGCACCAGGCCGACGGCCGCCAGGCCCCAGAGCAGCAAGTGGAAGGCCGAGTCGTAGGCGCGGGCGAGGAAGTCGGCGAAGCCCGTACGGTCGGTCGCCCCCGAGAGCGCGGCGGCTCCGGCGAGGTCGCCCCCGGCCGCCCGGTCGGCGACCCCTGCGGCGTCGGTGGCCCCCGGGTACCCGCCGATGCCGTCGCCGACCCGACGCCCGAGCACGGTGGCCAGCGCCGAGCCGTACACCGCGACGGCCACCGCCTCGCTGCCCAGGCGCAGGGTGTTGAGGAAGCCCGCCGCCATCCCCGCCTTGGCCGGGTCGACCAGCGCCAGCGCCTGGCCGTCGACCAGCCCGGCGGACAGGCCCATCCCGGCGCCGGTGACCAGCATCGGGGCGGCGAGGACCAGCACTCCGACCGAGGGGGAGAGCATGGTGAGCGCCACGTCGCCGAGCACCAGGCAGGCCAGGCTGAGGAAGAGCAGGGTGAGCGGGCGGACGCCGCGGCCGACCAGCCTGGCGGCGAGCATCGGGCAGACCAGCACCGGGGCGGTGAGCAGCAGCATGAGCAGACCGGCAGTGCCGGTGTCCCGGCCGGTGACGGCGGTCAGGTAGCTCGGCAGGTAGGTGAGCAGGGTGACGAAGCCGAAGGAGGCGGCGACCGGCACGAGGCACAGGCCGAGGAAGCGGTGCTCGCGCAGCACGCTCAGGTCGAGCATCGGATGGGCGCTGCGCCGCTCGACGGCCGCGAAGACGGCGAGCGCGGCGACGGCCCCCGCCAGCAGGCCGAGCACCCCCGCACTGCCCCAACCCCACTGGGAGCCCTGGACGATGGCGGTGGTCACCAGCACCATGGCGAGCACGAACAGCGCGCTGCCGGGTACATCGAGCCGGCCGCCCCCGGCCTGCGGCGGCACGGTGCGGGAGAGGGCGGGCAGCGCGAGCAGTACCAGAGCGAGCGCGGCGGCGTGCGCCGCGAACACCCAGCGCCAGCCGAGCCCCTGGATCAGCGCACCGGCCAGCGAGGGGCCGACGGCCACGCCGATCCCGGCGATGGTGCCGAACAGGGCGAAGGCCCTGGCCCGGGCGGGGCCGTCGAACACGGTGGACAGGATCGCGGCCCCGCAGGAGAAGATCGCCGCCCCGCCGATCCCGGTCAGCGCGCGGGCGGCGTCGAGCAGGAGCACGTCTGTGGCGACGGCGCTGGCGAGCGAACCGGCGGCGTAGAGGACCACCCCGGCCGTGAAGGCCCTCACCCGGCCGACGGCGTCGGCGACCGAGCCCCACACCAGGGTGAAGCAGGCGAACGCGACGTTGAAGGCGTTCACCACCCACTGCAGCGGGGCCAGGCCCGCGTGGGTGCTGCCGCCGATGTCGGGGAGGGCGACGGCGGTGCCGGAGATGGACGTCGGGACGACGAACACCGCGAGCAGGACGGCCGCGAGAGTGAGCGTGCGGCCGGGGCTCCGACGGGCGTCGGCGTCCTTCGTGGTGGGCGGGATCGTGCTCGCTGGACTCATGAGGGCAGCACTCCAGGCTCGGACCGGCCACGGCGTGACCAGGTACGGATTTGATCGAACCTAAGCTGCCACGGAGTCGAGGTACGATTCAACCCATACCTTCGTCCCGCTCAGGGAGGACCGGCACCGATGCCCGACGAAGAAGGCCACCCGGCCGTCGACGAACTCGACCTGCGCACCGTCATGAGCGCGCTCGCCGACCCCCTGCGCTACGGGGTCGTCACCGCCCTGCTCCGCGAGGCCGACGGCACCGCCCGCACCTGCGCCTCCTTCAACCTCCCCGTCTCCAAGTCCACCCTCACCCACCACTTCCGCGTCCTGCGCGAATCCGGCCTGGTCCGCCAGGTCGACCGCGGCAACAGCCGCGCCGCCACCCTGCGCCGCGCCGACCTCGACGCCCGCTTCCCGGGCCTGCTCGACCTGCTGCGCGCCGAGTCCTGAGCCCCCGGGAGAACGCCGAAGCGGCGGCCAAGCTCCTTGACCGCCGCCCGGCCCGCCCGACAGCGCCGCTGTCGCCCTCCGCTCCCGACGTCAACTTCCGGTGACGGTGCGGTACTCGACCTCCCACGAGCGGAGCCCCGGTCGCAGGAACTCGACGGTGTCGAAGGTGACCAAGGGATCCGGGCCGATGGGGCGTGCGTGCATCGTCCTTCCCCGAACGTCGATCTCTCAGCCTGCGGTTGCGGCGGCCCGCGCCGATTCCATGTCGGCCACGAGGGATTCCACCCTCCTGTTCGTCTTCGAGCCCCAGCCGTAACCCGCGAGCAGCGGCAGTTGGCCGGATCCGTCGTCGGACAGTACGAGTTCGGGGAGTTCGGACGAGAAGAGCGTCCCCGGGAGCGTGGCGTGCTCCACCCGCTCGACCTCGGACCACGTACGAGCGCGTCCGGAGCAGCCCGGAGTACCTCACTCCGGCCGGCCCGAAGGACGCCCCGTACACCGGGGCGCGCACCGTGAGAACCAGCCCGGGAGTTCCGGCGGGGACGATCGGGATCAGGTCGTCCACCCGGTCGGCGTAGGCCGCCGCGGAGGCCGCGACGAGGACGCACACGAGTCCGGTCAGGAGTAGACGACCGCCCACGGGCTGCGCCGCTTGTGCACGGTGCCCCGGGGCGAAACCTGCACCGGTCGTGGCATCGATACCCTCTCAAGGTATCGCCATGGCTTTGCCCGGCTCCGGTAAGGCCCGGTGACGATCTTTCACTCCCGGTGCGGCCCCGATGACCAGATGGATGAAGATTCCGTAACGGCATTCGCGAGGTCGCGCCCGCTACGCCGGTTCGTACGTCGCCCGGCGGACCAGGGCCCGGGCCCGCGCGCCGTCCATCGGGTGGGCGAAGAGGTAGCCCTGCCCGAGGGGGCAGCCCATGGCGGCGAGCAGGTCGCGCTGGTCGGGGTGTTCGATGCCCTCGGCGATGACCTGGACGCCCAGGGTGTCGGCGATCCGGGCGATGCCCTCGACCAGGGCGTGCTGCTGGGGGGAGAGGCCGAGGCCGTCGATGAAGGACTTGTCGATCTTCAGCAGGGAGATCGGGAACTCCCGCAGGTAGGAGAGGGAGGAGTAGCCGGTGCCGAAGTCGTCGATGGCGAGGCCGATGCCGAGGTCGCCGAGGACGGCCATGTCGGCGCGCAGCCGGTCGTCGCGGCGCATCAGGACGGATTCGGTGAGTTCCAGGACGAGGGTGCGCGGGTCGATGCCGGAGGAGTCCAGGGCGTGGCGGACCACGTCGACGAAGCCGGCGTCACGGAACTGGCGGGCGGAGACGTTGACGTTGACCCGCAGCGGAGGCAGGCCGGCGGCGGCGCGGGCGGCGGAGCTGGCGGCGTGCCAGGCGGCCGCCTCCTCGGCGGCGCGTTCCAGGACCCAGGCGCCGAGCGGGACGATCTGGCCGCTCTCCTCGGCGAGGGCGATGAACTCGTCGGGCAGCACCATGCCGCGCCGGTCGTGCGGCCAGCGGACCAGGGCCTCGAAGGCCACCAGGTCGCCCGTGCGCAGGTCGACGATCGGCTGGTAGTACAGCTGGAAGGCGGATTCCGCGATGGCGGAGTCCAGGTTCTCGTTCAGCTCGTGCCGTTCCACCAGCCCCGCCTGCAGGGCCGGCCGGTAGTGGCACCACTGGCGGCGGCCGGCCGCCTTCGCCGAGTAGAGCGCGAGGTCGGCGTGGGTGAGCAGTTCGGTGGCGTCCACGCTGTCCTCGGT
>NZ_JBHWDU010000142.1:0-12210 GCF_042734825.1 Kitasatospora sp. NPDC059648
CCCCCCCCCCCCCCCCCCCCCCCGAAGCGGCGGCCCCTTCGCGTGCCCGCGCGCCCGGGTCGGCCGGACCTCCAGCGCCCCTCAAGCCGGACGGGGCACGATCGGCGCCTCGCGGCGCCGCAGCGGCCGCCGCCCACCGTCGCAGGAGGAACCCGTCATGCGTTTTCTGTTCGTGGCGCAGGGGCCGTCCCACGTCCAGTGGCAGATCCCCCTGGCCTGGGCCGCCCAACTCGGCGGACACGAGGTGCTGGTCGCCACGCGGCCGACCTGTGTCGACCAGGTCACCCGGGCCGGCCTGCCGGCCGTCGCGGTCGGCGAGGAGCAGCGCATCGCCGCCCTCACCGAGCAGGTGAAGGCCGACCTGTTCGCCCAGGTGGGGCGCCGGGTGGCCGAGCAGGGCGGTGGCGACTTCGCCCCCACCGAGAGCGAGATGCTGATCGCCGGCGGGCGCAAGATGATCGCGCTCGCCGAGGGGATGGCGGAGGACGCGGTGGCGGTGGCGCGCGCCTGGCGCCCCTCACTGGTCGTCCACGACACCGGCGCCCTGGTCGGGCTGGTCGCCGCGGCGGTGCTGGGCGTGCCCGCGTACGGGCAGATCTGGGGAGCGACCTCGGACGGGATCTTCGACGTCGCGGACGAGCACATCCTGCCGTACTTCGCCCCTCTGTTCGAGAAGTACGGCGCGGAGCCGCTGACCGCCGCCCCGACCTGGATCGACCCGAGCCCGCCGAGCCTGCGCTCGCCGCTGCCCGTGCGGCGCATCGACGTGCGCTACACCCCCTACAGCGGCCCGGGCGTGGTGCCGGACTGGCTGTGGCAGGAGCGGTCCGGCCCGCGGGTCTGCCTGACCACCGGGATCTCCGTCTCCGGCGACTCCTCGATCTGGAGCGACACGCTCCAGCGCACGCTGCTCGACGCCCTGCTCCGGCGCGGCTGCGAAGCCGTGGTCACCGTCAAGGACGCCTCCCACCCCTCCTTGCGCGACCTGCCCCCCGGGGTCCGCCTGGTGGAGAACTTCCCGCTCAACGTGCTGCTGCCGACCTGCGACGCGGTGGTCCACCACGGCGGCACCGGCACCGGCACCACCGCCCTCGCCCTGGGGGTGCCCCAGCTGGTCCTGGCCCACCACCCGATGCACCGCCAGTGGGGCGCGCAGGTCGAGCGCTCCGGGGCGGGGGCGATGGTCCGCACCGACCTGGCCGTCGACCCCGCCTCCGTCACGGCGGCCGTGGCGGCCGTGGTCGAGGGCGCGGACGTGCACGAGAGGGCGGCCGCGGTCGCCGCCGAGATCGCCGCGATGCCCGCCCCCGCGACCGTCGTCGAACAGCTGGCCGGGGAGGCCGCCGCGTACTCCACCGGAGCTCCGAGCTGATTCGATGCGCCCGGAGGAGGCTCGAAACCTCTGGATCGCATCGGTCCCGCAAAGGAGTCAGCTGTCCATGCGTGGCATCATCCTCGCCGGCGGAAGCGGAAGCCGGCTGCACCCGATCACCCAGGGTGTCTCCAAACAACTACTGCCCGTCTACGACAAGCCGATGGTGTACTACCCGCTGTCGGTGCTCATGCTGGCCGGCATCCGGGAGATCCTCCTCATCTCGGCGCCGCGCGACCTGCCGCTGTTCCAGCGGCTGCTGGGCGACGGCTCGGCGCTGGGCCTGGACATCCGCTACGCCGAGCAGGCCCAGCCGCGCGGCATCGCCGAGGCGTTCACGCTCGGCGCCGATTTCATCGGCGGCGAGCCGTGCGCCCTGATCCTGGGCGACAACATCTTCCACGGGAACCGGTTCTCCGAACTGCTGCGCCCGCACACCTCGATCGCCGAGGGCTGCGTGCTCTTCGGCTACCCCGTGGCGGACCCCCAGCGCTACGGGATCGGCGAGGTCGACGCCTACGGGCGCCTGGTCTCCATCGAGGAGAAGCCCAGGAACCCGCGGTCGAACCTGGCCGTCACCGGCCTGTACTTCTACGACCGCCACGTCGTGGACATCGCGCGCGAGCTGCACCCGTCCGCCCGCGGCGAGCTGGAGATCACCGACGTCAACCGGCGCTACCTGGAGGCGGGCACGGCCCGACTGGTCGAACTCGGCCGGGGTTTCGCCTGGCTCGACACCGGCACCCACGACTCGCTGATGGACGCCGGCCAGTACATCCAGACCCTCGAACGCCACCAGGGCATCCGCATCGCCTGCCTGGAGGAGGTCGCGCTGCGGATGGGCTTCATCGACGTGGACGCCTGCTACCGGCTGGGCGAGGCACTCGCCAGTTCGGGCTACGGCCAGTACGTCATGGACACTGCGGTGTCGACCGGGGCCCGGCTGGAACAGGCCCTGGCGGCCAAGTGAGGGACACCCAATCCTCGATCGACAGTGGAAGGACAGGACGTTATGAGAATCCTGGTCACCGGGGCGGCCGGGTTCATCGGCTCCCACTACGTACGCACGCTCCTCGACGGCGGCTATCCCGGCGAGGAGGCCTCCCACGTCACGGTGGTCGACAAGCTCACCTACGCGGGCAACCGGGCCAACCTGCCGCTCGGCCACCCCCGGCTCACCCTGGCGGAGGGGGACGTCTGCGACCTTCCGCTGCTGCTGGAGGTGCTGCCGGGGCACGACGCGGTGCTGCACTTCGCCGCCGAGTCGCACGTCGACCGCTCGTTGCACTCCGCCGCGGAGTTCGTGCGCACCAACGTCGCCGGGACCCAGACCCTGCTGGACGCGTGCCTGCGCACCGGCGTCCAGCGGGTCGTGCACGTCTCCACCGACGAGGTGTACGGATCGATCGACGAGGGCTCGTGGACGGAGCGGAGCCCGCTGCTGCCCAACTCCCCCTACGCGGCCTCGAAGGCCTCCTCCGACCTGATCGCCCGCTCCTACTGGCGCACCCACGGCCTGGACCTGTCGATCACCCGCTGCTGCAACAACTACGGGCCCTACCAGCACCCGGAGAAGCTGATCCCGCGGTTCACCACCAACCTGCTCCAGGGCCGCCGGCTGCCCCTGTACGGCAGCGGCGACAACGTCCGGGAGTGGCTGCACGTGGACGACCACTGCCGGGCGCTGCACCTGGTGCTGACCAGGGGCCGGGCCGGCGAGGTCTACAACATCGGCGGCGGCCACGAGCGGACCAACCGGCGGCTCACCGAGCTGCTGCTGGAACTGTTCGAGGCGGACTGGAGCGCGGTCGAGCAGGTGGCCGACCGCAAGGGCCACGACCTGCGGTACTCCCTGGACGACGGCAAGATCCGCACCGAGCTGGGCTACGCGCCGCGGATCGACTTCGAGGAGGGCCTGGCGGCGACGGTGGCCTGGTACCGGGACAACCCCGGCTGGTGGAAGCCGCTGCTCAACGAGGCGGCGCGGTGACGGCCCCGGATCCGGCCGCCGGGCGCACCGGCCCGCAGGCCACGGTGGCCGGGGCCGGGTCCGCCGGCTACGGCTGCCCGTTGCCCGGGCCGGGTGCGTCGTCGACGGTGGCGGGCGGCCAGGGGGCGTGGGCGGCGACCTGGGCGCGCAGCCGGCGCAGGGCGCGGGCGGAGGCGATGCCGACCGCGCCGGCGACCCGGCCCTCGCGCAGGCAGACGGCGGCGAAGCGGCGCTCGGCAAGGCCGCCGTCGACCGGTTCGAAGCGGTCGGCGGTGCCGGGGCTGCCGAACGCCTGGACCCGCAGGCCGTACTGGTCGGTCCACAGGTACGGGACGGGCGCGTAGGCCTGCCGGGCGCCGTGCGGGCCGGCCAGCAGGTCGCGGGCGGCGTGCAGGGCCTGTTCGGTGGCGTTGGTGCGCTGTTCGAGGCGTCGGCGGCGGCCGGTGCGCGGGTCGGGCCAGGAGGCGGCGTCGCCGGCCGCCCAGACGCCGGGGCCGGCGGCGCAGTGGGCGTCGCAGGCCACGCCGCCGCCCGCGTCCAGAGGCACGCCGCTGCCGGCCAGCCACTCGGTGGCGGGCTCGGATCCGATCGCCATCAGTACGGCGTCGGCGGCCAGTTCGGATCCGTCGGCCAGCCGCACGCCGGCGGCCCGGCCGCGCCGTTCGACCACGGCGGCGGCGGTGCCCCGGTGGATCCGCACCCCGTGTTCGCGGTGCAGGCCGGTCAGCAGCGCGGCCGTCTCGGCGCCCAGGACGGCGGCCATGGGTGCGGCGGCGGTCACCAGCCAGGTCACCTCGGCCCCGAGTCCGACGGCGGTGGCCGCCGCCTCGGCGCCGAGCAGTCCGCCGCCGGCCACCAACAGCCGTACGCCCGGCCGCAGTTCCTCGCGCAGGGCGAGGGCGTCGGCGAGGGTGCGCAGCACGTGGGCGCCGGGCAGCGGCGCCTCGCCCGCGGGCCGCGGTGCGAGGGCTCCGGGCAGTCGGCGCGGGCGGACGCCGGTGGCGAGGACGACGGCCTGGCAGCGGATCCGGTGGCCGTCGGCGAGGTGCACCGTTCGGGCCTGGCGGTCCAGGCGTTCGGCGGGTGCGCCGAGGCGCAGGTCGAGCCGTAGGTCCGCGAGTGCGTCGGGGCTGCGCAGGGCGAGTTCGCCGGGTTGCCACTGGCCGTCGAGCAGGTGCTTGGACAGGGGCGGGCGGTCGTACGGGGGTTCGTCCTCGGCTCCGACGAGGGTGAGGCGGCCGTCGTAGCCGGCCCGGCGCAGCGCCTCGGCGGCGTGCAGTCCGGCGGCGCCGGCGCCGACGACGGCCACCTCCCGCAGTGCGTTCACGCCCGGTCCGGGGCCTGGTCGAGCTGGATCGCGGCGGCCGGGCAGACGGCGGCGGCGTCCTGGACGGCCTGGTGGAGCCCGGCGGGCGGGCGGGCGTCGAGCAGGACGACGATGCCGTCCTCGTCGCGCTGGTCGAAGACGTCGGGGGCGGCGAGGACGCAGTGTCCGGCGCCGCAGCACTTGTCCTGGTCGATCTGGACGAGCACGGGGCTCTCCCTTCGGGGCACGGCTGGTGTCGGGGTGGGGGCGGGCCTGCGGGTGGGGGGTGCGGGTGGGGGCGGGCGTGGTGGCGCCCGGGGTCACCAGGCGACCGGCAGTTCGTGGACGCCGTAGATGAGCATGTCGCTGCGGAAGCGGACGTCTTCGAACGGTACGGCCAGGCGCAGTTCGGGCAGTCGCCGCAGGAGGGTGTCGAGGGCGATCTGCAGTTCCAGCCGGGCCAGCGGCTGGCCCAGGCACTGGTGGACGCCGAAGCCGAAGGCGAGGTGGCGGCGGGCGTCGCGGGTCAGGTCGAGTTCGTCGCCGGCCGGGAACTCGTCCTCGTCGCGGTTGGCGGTGCTGATCATGCAGACGACGCCTTCGCCGGCCCGGATGCGCACCGCGCCGAGGTCGACGTCCTCGGTGGCGACGCGGGTCAGGCCGGAGTGCACGATGGTCAGGTAGCGCAGCAGTTCCTCGACCGCGCCGGTGACGGCTTCGGGGTGGCGGCGCAGGTGGTCGAGCTGGTCGGGGTTGCGCAGCAGGGCGAGGACCGACAGGGCGGTCATGTTGGCGGTGGTCTCGTGTCCGGCGATGAGCAGCAGCCGGCCCATCGCGCCGATCTCCGCGGTGTCGAGTTCGCCGCGTTCCACCAGGCGGCTGAGGATGCCGTCGTCGGGGTGGGTGCGCTTGGACTCGGTGAGCCGGATCAGGTAGTCGACCAGGCGGTGCTGGGCGGTGGCGACCTCCTCGACGGAGGATTCGCGGCGCAGCAGGACGCGGCTGCACTCCTGGAAGAACTCGTGGTCCTGGTAGGGGACGCCGAGTAGCAGGCAGATGACCAGGGAGGGCAGGGGCAGGGCGAACTCGTGGACCAGGTCGGCCTCGGTGCGGGAGTGGGTCATGCGGTCGAGCAGGTCGTCGGCGATGCGCTGGATCCGGGGGCGCAGCGCCTCGACCTTCTTGATCATGAATTCGCCGGTGAGCATCCGGCGCAGGCGGGCGTGCTCGGGGTCGTCCATCCGGATGAAGGTGGGCTGGCCGGTGTTCAGTTGCCGGACGCCCGCGGTGAGGAAGGGGAAGCCGGGGCGGGTGCCGTCGGCGCTGAAGCGGGGGTCGGACAGGACCGCCTTGACGTCCTCGTGGCGGGTGACCAGCCAGCTGGTGCTGCCGTCCCACAGGGAGATGCGGCTGACCGGCTCCTCCCGCTGGGCCTGCTGGTAGGCGGGCGGCGGGGCGAAGGGGCAGGTGCCGCGGGCGGCGGGGTGGGTGAAGCGGGGGGTCCGGGCGGCGGTGGCCATCAGGGGCTCCCTTCTCGGGGTGGGGTGGAGCGGGACCCTGGAGCATTTACGTGCCAAAAGCAACTAACTCGCCGTCACGCTAACTCGCGGTGCGTGGCGGTGGAAGAGGCCATCCGGTGGGCGCCGAATCTGTCCGAAATCCGGTCAGCGGTCGGCACCGCAGCGGTGGTGGGCACCGGCTCGCTACAGTTCGCCCATGTCGGACGCCGCAGACGATCGGACCGCCGCCGCGGAGGCCGCCACGGACGCCACCGCGGACCTGGAGGCCGTACTGGCCTCGCTGGCCTACCTGCTGACCCGCTCCCAGGAGCACGAACGCCGCACCGCCCGGGCCGGCATCACGGCCGCCCGCTCGGACGTCTACCTGCTGCGCGCGCTCGCCGAGGCCGAGGGGCCCAGCCGGGTCGGCGACCTGGCCGCCAGACTGATGGTCAAGCCCTCCCACGTCACCCGGCAGATCGACCGCCTGGAGGGCCAGCGCCTGGTCGAGCGCACCCCGGACGCGCTGGACCGCCGGGCCCGCCGGGTGGTGCTCACGCCCGACGGGCGGGCGATGCTGGAGCGGCTGAAACAGGCCAACATCATCGGGCTGACCAGCGCGCTGGAAGGCGTCCCGGAGCCGGACGTCGCCGCGACGGTCGGCGTGCTGTGCCACCTGATCGAGCGCTACGTGCAGCGGGTGCGGGGCGCGATGCTGCCGGAGGAGGACGGCTCCGCTCCCCCGGCGGACGGGGCGGGCGGGGCCGTGGGGGCGGCGGCCGAGGGCTGTCCCGCGGTGCGCGACGTGGTGGAGTCCTGAGCCGCCCGGCGTCCCGGCGTTGACGCGGGGCCGCGCGGCGGTCGGGACGGACCCGGCCGGGCCGGGTCAGGGCAGGCGGGCGGCGGTGTTGGCGTGGTGGGCGGCCTGGCGGTGGACGGGCTGCAGGGCGGGCCGTCAGCGGTAGACGCCCGCCGCCCCGGCTCCCTCGGAGCCACTCCGCACCGGGCCGCCACCGACACCGCCCAGTACCGGGCGGGCCGTCAGCGGTAGATGCGGGCCGCCCGGGCGGGGGCGGCCAGGACGTTGGCGACGAAGAGGCCGAGGTCGAAGTGCTCCGCCTCGGCGAAGGGCGTCAGGTCGTCCTCCAGGCCGGCCCATTCGGGCGGCACCGGGTAGCGCAGCTCGGTGTCCTGGCCGACGGCCAGGACACACTCCGGCCCGACGACCCGGTGCCGGACGCCGGCGGCGGCGTCGAGCCGGATGTCGCGCTCCCCCGCCCGGATCCGCAGCCCGTCCACGCCCCGGTAGAACACCACACGGGTGCACGCCAGTTGCCCGTAGTGCCCGTGGCTCACCTGCCCCGGCCCGGCATCCCGTTCGGGCCCGAGCGCCCCGGTCACCGGATCGAACTCCGCTACCCGTCCGTACGTGTCGAAACTCGCGACCAGCATGTCGGTTCCCCTCCTCCAGTCCCTGCCCGGCGCCGCCCCTGCCGGCCTCCGCCCTCCTGCGCGCCGAAGGAAGTACGGCCCTGGGACGGGCCGCGGGCTCGGGCCCGCCGACGCGCGGCGGGCGCGACGCATCAGCCGCACTGCGCGACGGACGCACCCGGCACCATCCCACGGACCACCGGGCCCCGGTCGGGGGTGGTAGCCGGTGAGGGTGTGGCGGGGATGCCAGCCCTGGGCGACTCGCCGTCGGCGGCGCAGCGGCGGGTGCGGATGCCGGTGGCCTTCTCCAGCATCCGCCCGGGCAGGGCGAGTCGGGCGTGGGCGGCGATCTCGTCCTGGAGCTGCTGGGAGGTGAGCCGGCGGGCGGGCAGGTGGGCCCGACGGCGGTGATGCCGATCCTCGGTGTCGCTGCCGGATGATGCATGGCCCCATGCTTCAGGCGGGCGCCGGGGCCCACCTGAGTACAGGTACTCAGGTGGGCCGGGGCGAATACCCGTTCGGGTCGTGCGGGCTACCCGGGCGGGCGGCGGTCTCAGGGCGCGAGGACCCACTTCTGGTTGGCCAGGCCGTTGCAGTCCCAGATGCCCAGCTGGGCGCGGTTGGAGGTGTCGAAGCCGAGCTCGTCCAGGCACTTGCCGGTGAGCACGTTCTTCAGCGAGCCGTCGGGCTGCGGGATCCACTGCTCGCCCTGGCTGCCGACGCAGTCGTAGATCTCGACCTTGGTGCCGTTGGGGCTGGAGGCGCTGCCCCAGACCACGTTCAGGCACTTGCCCAGGCCGCGGACGGTGCTGTCCAGCCCCAGGGTCCACCACTGGGCGCCGGTGCCGTTGCAGTCGTAGATCTGCACGGGGGTGGCGTTGGTGCTGCTGCCGTGGGCGATGTCCACGCACTTGCCGCCGTAGCCGACCAGGCGGCCCTGCTTGCCCTGCATGCCGATGACGACCGGGCGGATGGTGTCGGTGGCGATGTCGCCGGGGTGGCACACGGCGGTGGAGGTGCCGTCGCCGACCACGGTGTTGCCGGCGACCCAGTAGGTGACGGGCTGGCTCTGGACGATATAGAAGCAGACCACCTGGACCTGCCAGACCGTGCCGGGCGGCACGTTGTTGCAGGTGGCGGAGGCCATCGGGCCGCCGCGGCCGGTGCCGCAGGCGCCGGGGGTCTCGGCCTGGGCGGTGGAGGACGTGGCGGCGCCCGCCAGGGTGAGCAGGGTGGTCAGCACGGCGGCGAGGGTTCGTCGCAGGCGCATACGAGGGGTCCCTTCTGGTCGACGGGGCCCAACCGGATGTGTGGATCGTGTGGTTGGTGCCGCCCAGCGTGGGCGACGAGGTGAGGATGCGTCAACTATGGTGAATGGCTTGTCCGGAAACGATTCATGACAGCTTGCGGAGGGCCGGTGGCCCGGCCGGAGGGGACGGGGCCGGGGGCGGGCTGTCGGACCCGACCGGCAGACTGGAGGCGACCACCCGAGCGAAGCGAGGACGACACCATGGCCGACCGGCCCCTGACGCTGATGGCAGTGCACGCCCACCCCGACGACGAGGCCACCGGTACCGGCGGCGTGCTCGCCCGCTACGCCGCCGAGGGCATCCGCACCGTCCTCGTCACCTGCACCGACGGGGCCTGCGGCGACGGCCCCGGCGGCGTCAAGCCCGGCGAGGACGGGCACGACCCGCAGGCGGTGGCCGCCCTGCGCCGCAAGGAACTGGAGGCCAGCTGCCGCGTCCTGGGCGTCGACCACCTCGAAATGCTCGACTACGGCGACTCCGGGATGATGGGCTGGCCCGCCAACGACGCCCCCGGCTCGTTCTGGGGCACCCCCGTCGCCGACGGCGCCGCCCGCCTGGCCGAGCTGGTCCGCCACTACCGGCCGGACGTCGTCGTCACCTACGACGAGAACGGCTTCTACGGCCACCCCGACCACATCCAGGCCCACCGCATCACCATGGCCGCCCTGGACCTGGCCCCCGAACTGGCGCCCAAGGTGTACTGGACCACCGCGCCGCACTCGGCGATGAAGCGCTTCGGCGAGGCGATGCGGGAGTTCGGCGCCGACTGGGACGAGCCGGCCGGGGCGGGCGATGCGACCGAGACGGCCGAGGCCGGCGAGGTCACCGGCGGGACGAGCGGGGCGGGATCGGCCGTCGAGGCCCCCGAACTGCCGCCCATCGGGCTGCCCGACGAGGAGGTCACCACCTGGGTGGACACCAGCGCCTACGGCGGGCAGAAGTTCGACGCGCTGGCCGCCCACGCCAGCCAGGGCGAGAACATCTTCTTCCTGCGGATGGGCAAGGAGCGCTTCACCGAGCTGATGGGCATCGAGACCTTCGTGCGCGTCCGCGACACCACCGGCGCGCCGCTGCCCGAGCAGGACCTGTTCGCCGGCCTGCGCTGACACCCCCGCCCCCGGCGCCACCCCCGCCCCCGGCGCCCGGCCCGGCCACCGGCACCACGCCGGGGCCCGGGCGCCCGGGGCGTCCGCCCTTTTGAGGCGGGGGTTTCTGGGCAGTGGCCCCCTATGGGCGTCCGTGCTGGTCATCGGCGACGTGGCCGGCCACGACCTGCGCGCCGCCGTCGCCATGAGCACCCTGCGCAACATGCTGCGCGGCATCGCCGTCGACCGCGGGGAGCCGCCCGGCGACCCACACGCTGAACCCCCACTCCACCGCGACCTGCGTCTACGCCCTGGCCAGGAGCGGCGACGACGGCTCCTGGGAACTGCACCACTCCTCGGCCGGGCACCTGCCCGCCGCTGCTCACCACCTGGAACGGCGGGACCCGCTACCTGGACGGCGGGGCCGGGCTGCTGATCGGCATGGACCCCGGTCCGCCCCGCGCCACGGCCTGTGACCCCCTGCCGCCCCGCTCCACGCTGCTGCCGTACACCGACGGGCTGATCGAACGCCGCGGGCAGTCCCTCGACGACGACGTCCCGGCCGCCACCGCGATCCTGCGCCAGGGCCTGGACGCCTGGCTGGGCGACCTCAAGGCCGCCGCCGAGCACTGCGGCTGACCGGCCGTCACACCTCCCCCGGCCCCGCTCCCCGCGCGAGTGCGCAGGTCAGGAGCGGGGACAGGTGTGCGCGGGGGGCCGGATGACCATGAGAATGGTGCGGACAGTCCCCCCGAAAGTTGACAGAAGGAACCCCCACATGGATCTCGGCGTGCGCTGGAAGCTGCACGGTGACGGGCGCACGCCCGCACCGGGAGCGGTCGTCCGCCCCGACGAACGGCTCTCCTGGCCCCGCACGGCAGGGCTCGGCGCCCAGCACGTGGTCGCCATGTTCGGCGCGAGCTTCGTGGCCCCGGTGCTGATGGGGCTGGACCCCAACCTGGCGATCATGATGTCCGGCGTCTCGACCGTGATCTTCCTGCTGGCCACCCGCGGCAAGGTGCCCAGCTACCTCGGCTGCTCGCTGTCCTTCGTCGGGGTCGCCGCGGTGATCCGCGCCCAGGGCGGCACCAGCGCGACGGTCACCGGCGCGGTGCTCGTGGTCGGCGTGGTGCTGTTCCTGGTGGGCCTGGCGGTCCAGTACTTCGGGGCGCGGATCATCCACGCGACGATGCCGCCGATCGTCACCGGCGCCGTGGTCATGCTGATCGGCTTCAACCTGGCCCCGGTGACCGCCTCCACGTACTGGCCGCAGGACCAGTGGACGGCGCTGCTGGTGATGCTGTTCACCGGCCTCGCGGTGGTGTGCCTGCGCGGCTTCTGGTCGCGGGTGGCCATCTTCCTGGGGCTGGTCTTCGGCTACGGGATCTCCTTCGTGTTCGACCGCGTCTTCGGCAAGATCCACTCGGTGGACGGCGGCGGGCACATGACCGACCACTGGCGCCTGGACCTCTCCGGCGTCGGCAGGGCCGACTGGATCGGCCTGCCCGCCTTCCACGGCCCCTCCTTCCAGTGGTCGGCCGTCCTGGTCGCGCTGCCCGTGGTGATCGCGCTGGTCGCCGAGAACGCCGGGCACGTCAAGGCGGTCGGCGAGATGACGGGCGAGAACCTGGACGACAAGCTCGGCACCGCGATCTCCGCCGACGGCGTCGGCTCGGTGCTCTCCACCGCCCTCGGCGGCCCGCCGAACACCACCTACTCCGAGAACATCGGCGTCATGGCCGCCACCCGGGTCTACTCCACGGCCGCCTACTGGGCGGCGGCCGGGTTCGCGCTGCTGTTCGGCATCTGCCCGAAGTTCGGCGCGGTCGTGGCCGCGATCCCCGGCGGGGTGCTCGGCGGGATCACGGTCATCCTGTACGGCATGATCGGCCTGCTCGGCGCGCAGATCTGGATCAAGTCCAAGGTGGACCTGCGCAACCCGCTGAACCTGGTGCCGGCGGCGGCGGGCATCATCATCGGCATCGGCAACGTGACGCTGAAGTTCACCGACACCTTCAGCCTCAGCGGGATCGCGCTCGGCACCCTGGTCGTCATCACCGGCTACCACGCGCTGCGGGCGCTGGCTCCCGCGCACCTCAAGACCCAGGAACCGCTGCTGGACTGTCAACGGCCTTGAAGGTCTCCCCGTAGGCGGCCATGAGTTCTCCCCGCTGGCGGCCACGGAGTCTTCCCCAACGGCGGCCAGTTATCTCCCCG
>NZ_JBHWDU010000143.1:0-12095 GCF_042734825.1 Kitasatospora sp. NPDC059648
CACGCTCCAGCCGGTCCCGGCCGGGGTGCCCGGCGAGCTGTACCTCGCGGGCAACGGCCTGGCCCGCGGCTACGTGGCCCGCCCGGCACTGACCGCCGAGCGCTTCGTCGCCTGCCCGTTCGGTGGCAAGGGCGAGCGCATGTACCGCACCGGCGACATCGTGCGCTGGAGCGCGGACGGCGTACTGGAGTTCCTCGGCCGCACCGACGACCAGGCCAAGATCCGCGGCTTCCGCATCGAGCCCGCCGAGGTGGAGGCGGCGCTCGCCGCCCACCCGGCGGTGGGCCACGCGGTGGCGATGGTCCGCGAGGACCGGCCGGGTGACAAGCGCCTCGTCGCCTACGTCACCGGCACGGCCACCCCCGGCGAACTGCGCGCCTTCGCCACCGAACGCCTGCCCGCCTACATGCTCCCCGCCGCCGTCGTCACCCTCGACGCCCTGCCGGTCACCCCCAACGGCAAGGTCGACCGCCGCGCCCTCCCCGCCCCCGACTACTCCGGCACACCGGAAGGCCGGGCCCCCCGCAACGCCACCGAACAGACCCTCTGCCAACTCTTCGCCGAAACCCTCGGCCTGCCCGCCGCCAGCATCGACGACAACTTCTTCGACCTCGGCGGACACTCCCTCCTCGCCACCAGACTCGTCAGCCGCATCCGCACCGCCCTCGGCACCGAACTCCCCATCCGCACCCTCTTCGACAGTCCGACCGTCGCCGCGCTGGCCGAGCACCTCGGCGACACCGGCACCCCGGTGCGCGCCCGGCTGACGGCCCGGGAGCGCCCGGAGCGGGTCCCGCTCTCGCACGCCCAGCAACGCCTGTGGTTCATCGACCAGTTCGAGGGCCCGAGCGCCCTCTACAACACCCCGTTCGTGCTCCGCCTCTCCGGCGCGGTCGACGCCGCCGCCCTCGCCCGGGCACTGAACGACGTGGTCAGCCGCCACGAGGTGCTGCGCACCACCTTCCCGACCGCCGACGGCGGGCCCCACCAGCTGATCGCCGAGACCGCCGAACTCGCCCTGCACCGGAGCCCGGTGTCCGACGAGGCGGAGCTGCGGGAGGCCCTCGCCGAGGCGAGCCGCGACACCTTCGACCTGGCCACCGACCTGCCGGTCCGCGCCCGGCTGTTCTCGCTGCCGGCCGACGAGCACGTGCTGCTGGTGCTGATGCACCACATCGTCAGCGACGGCTGGTCCGTCGCGCCCCTGCTGCGCGACCTCGACACCGCCTACCGCGCCCGCAGCACCGGCTCCGCCCCCGACTGGCAGCCGCTGCCGGTCCAGTACGCCGACTACGCCCTGTGGCAGCGTGACGTGCTCGGCGCCGAGGACGATCCGGCGGGCGTCCAGCACGCCCAACTCGCCTACTGGAAACAGGCGCTGGCCGGTCTGCCGGAGGAGCTGGCACTCCCGTACGACCGCAGGCGCCCGATTGCCCCGACCCGCCGGGGGGACACCGTCGAGTTCCTGATCCCGGCCGAACTCCACGCCGCCGTGGCCGGGCTGGCGCGGGCCGGCCGGTCCTCGGTGTTCATGGTGGTGCAGGCCGCCCTCGCGGCCACCCTGAGCCGACTGGGCGCGGGCGACGACATCCCGCTCGGCACCCCGATCGCCGGGCGCACCGACGAGGCGCTCGACGAGCTGGTCGGCTTCTTCGTCAACACCCTGGTGCTGCGCGCCGACCTGTCCGGCGAACCGAGCTTCCACCAGCTGCTGGAGCGGGTGCGACTGGCCAACCTGGACGCCTTCGAGCACCAGGACGTGCCCTTCGAGCGGCTGGTCGAGGTGCTCAACCCGGCCCGTTCGGCGGCCCGGCACCCGCTGTTCCAGGTGATGCTGACCTTCGGCACCGGCGAGCCGGCCACTTCCTCGTTCGCGGGTCTGCCCGCCCGCTTCGAACCGTCGGAGGCCGGACTCGCCAAGTTCGACCTGGCGTTCGGCTTCAGCGAGCGGCTGGACGCGGACGGCGCCCCGGCCGGGATCGGCGTGGTGGTCGAGTTCGCCCGGGAGCTGTTCGACCCGGCGACGGTGGCGGCGATCGGCGGGCGCTTCGAGCGGCTGCTCGCCGCCGTGGTGGCCGAGCCGACCCGACCGGTCATCGAGGCGGAGATCCTCACTCCGGCCGAGCGGACGCTGATCCTGGACCGCTGGAGCCGGCCCGGGACCCACCCGCACGGCCTCGAACCGCTCACGGTCCCGGCCCTGTTCGCGGCCCAGGCGGCCCGCACCCCGGAGGCCGTGGCGGTGGTCCACCGGGACGAGCGGATCAGCTACGCCGAGCTGGACGCCCGGGCGAACCGGCTGGCGCAGCTGCTCGCCGCCCGGGGCGTGGGACCCGAGCGCCTGGTGGCGCTGGCCCTGCCCCGCTCGGTGGAACTGGTCGTCGCCGTACTGGCGGTGCTCAAGGCGGGCGGCGCCTACGTGCCGATCGACCCCGACTACCCGGCCGACCGGATCGCCTACACCCTGCGCGACTCCGCGCCCGCGCTGCTGCTCACCACCACCACGGCCTGCGCCCAACTGCCCTACCCGGCCGTACCGTTGCTGCTGCTCGACACCCCGGAGACCGCGGCCGAGCTGGCCGGTGCGGCCTCCGCGGCGCCCGTTCCCGACCTCGGCCCGGACCACCCGGCGTACGTCATCTACACCTCCGGCTCGACCGGCCGTCCGAAGGGCGTGGTGATCCCCCACGCCAACGTCGCCCGACTGTTCGCGGCCACCGACCACTGGTTCTCCCCGGGCCCGCAGGACGTCTGGACACTGTTCCACTCCTACGCCTTCGACTTCTCGGTCTGGGAGCTGTGGGGCGCGCTGCTGCACGGCGGCAGCCTGGTCGTGGTGCCCTTCGAGACCAGCCGCTCCCCCAGGGACTTCCTGGAGCTGCTGGTCCGCGAGCGGGTCACCTTCCTCAACCAGACCCCCTCCGCCTTCTACCAGTTGATGCAGGCCGACCGGGAGGAGCCGGAACTCGGCGCCCGGCTCGCCCTGCGGCGGGTGGTCTTCGGCGGCGAGGCGCTCGACCTGGCCCGGCTGGCGCCCTGGTACGAGCGGCACGCCGAGGGCGCCCCGGTGCTGGTCAACATGTACGGCATCACCGAGACCACCGTGCACGTCTCCTACCGCCCGCTGGACGCCGGTACGGCCGCCGGGCAGTCCCGTTCGCTGATCGGCACGGGCATTCCGGACCTGCGGCTCTACCTGCTGGATTCCCGGCTGCGCCCGGTGCCCGCCGGGGTGCCCGGCGAGCTCTACGTCGCCGGGGCCGGCCTGGCCCGCGGCTACCTGGGCCGCCCGGGGCTGACCGCCGAACGCTTCGTCGCCGACCCGTACGGCGCCCCCGGCACCCGGATGTACCGCACCGGCGACCTGGCCCGCTGGACGGCCGACGGCGAGCTGGACTACCTGGGCCGGATCGACGCCCAGGTGAAGCTCCGGGGCTTCCGGATCGAGCTGGGCGAGATCGGCTCGGTGCTCAGCCGCCGGCCGGAGGTGGCCTCCGCCGCCGTGGTGGTCCGCGAGGACGCCCCGGGCGAGAAGCGCCTGGTCGGCTACCTGGTCCCGGCGGCCGGCCCGGTCGACCTGGACGCGCTGCGCACCCACCTGGCCGCCGAACTGCCGGACTACATGCTGCCCGCCGCCCTGGTGCCGCTGGAGCGCCTGCCGCTGACCCCGAACGGCAAGCTCGACGAGCGGGCGCTGCCCGCCCCCGAGCCGGGCCGCGCGGGGGGCGGGCGCGGGCCGCGCACCCCGCTGGAGGAGGTGCTCTGCGGGCTGTTCGCCGACGTGCTCGGCCTGGAGCGGGTCGGCATCGACGACAACTTCTTCGAGCTGGGCGGCCACTCCCTGCTGGCGGGCCGGCTGGTCGCCGGGATGCGCGAGCTGACCGGCACGGACGACCTCGGCGTCCGGGCGCTGTTCCAGGCCCCGACCGTCGCGGGCCTGGCCGGGCTGCTGGCTGGGGCCAGGAACGGCGCGCCCGCCGAGGAGGCCTTCCCGGTGCTGCTGCCGATCCGCACCCGCGGCTCCCGCCCGCCGCTGTTCTGCGTGCACCCGGCGGCCGGGATCAGCTGGGTCTACACCGGCTTGCTGCGCCACCTGGACGCCGAGCAGCCGATCTACGGCCTCCAGGCGCCCGGGCTGGCCGACCTGGCGCGCCACCCGGCCGACCTGGCCGAGATGGCCCGCACCTACCTGGCCGAGCTGCGCTCGGTCCGGCCCGAGGGCCCGTACGCCCTGCTCGGCTGGTCCTTCGGCGGCCCCGTCGCCCACGCGATGGCGGCGCTGCTGCGGCAGCAGGGCGAGCAGGTGGGACTGCTCGCCGTGCTGGACGGCTACCCCGAGGTCGACGAGTACGCCGAGTTCACGGGCGACGACCGGGCCGAGCGGGACCCGGCGCTGCTCGCCGCGATCCTCGACTCCCTCGGCCAGCCGGCCGGCGAGCTCACCGCCTGGCCCGCCGACGAGGCCGGCTACGCCGAGCTGGTCCGTCGCGGCGAGGGCCCGCTGACCGGGCTGAGCGGGGCCGGGGTGGCCCGGGTGGTCGAGGTGTTCCTCGCCAACCTCGCCCTGGCCGGCGACGCCCCGCTGCCGGGCTACGACGGCGACGCGCTGGTCTTCGTCGCCGCCAAGGACCGCCCCGCCGACGCTCCCGACCCCGAGGCCTGGCGGGCCCACGTGGGCGGCCGGGTTGAAATCCACGAGGTGCCGAGCACCCACGGGGCGATGACCGGCGCGGAGGCGCTCGCGGTCATCGGCCCGGTGCTCGCCGACCGGCTGCGCCGCCCGGCGCCGGACCACGAGCCCCACCCCTGAGAGTCCCCGTCACCGAAGTCCCCGTCGCCCCCGCACCGCCGCGACACCCCCCGCACCACCACGCCCTGCGGCCGCGACCCGGCCCACCACGAGGAATGGACACCACCGATGCAGACTGCCGTCATCCCCGACTCCTGGCGCGGCGTCACCCCGGCGCCGATCTCGTCGACCGACGCCTACAACGGCTTCATCGCCGCCAACGTGATCTTCGCGCTGGACCGGATCGGCGTGCTGGAGCAGATCGGCCGCGGCGAGCCGCTGTCGGCCGCCGCGATCACCGCCGGGTCCGGTGACACCGCCCGCACCGAGGCCGTGCTGCGCGCCGCCGCCGACTACGGCTACCTCAAGGCCGACGGCACCGGCTTCCTGCCCACCGAGGCGGGGATCGAGATCGCCGCCGCCCGCGGCTACTTCACCTGGGCCGTCGGCGGCTACCACGACGTGTTCGGCCGCGCCGGCCACCTGAGCACCGGCTCGCACCGCTACAACGAGGACGTCTTCCGCGACGAGGCGATGGTCGCCCTCGGCTCCGCCCAGTGCGACCAGTCGCTGTTCGCCGCACAACTGACCGACGTGCTCTCCGGCATCGACTTCCGCACCATCGCCGACCTGGGCAGCGGCACCTCCGCCCGGGTGCGCCGGGTGGTCTCGCAGCGCGACGGCTCCCGGGGCCTGGGCATCGACATCAGCCGCCCCGCCACCGAGATCGCCCGCGCCGGCATCGCCGCGGCCGGGATGCAGGACCGGGTCACCGCCGTCCGGGCCGACGTACTGGGCCTGCTCGGCACCCAGATCGACAACGACGCCGAGGCCGCCGAGGTGGCCGAGGTCGACACCGTGATGAGCTTCTTCCTGCTGCACGACCTGCTGGCCGACCCGACCACCCGCTCCTCGATCTTCACCCGGATGCGCGAGGCCTTCCCGAAGGCCCGCACCTTCGTGCTCGGCGACACCATGCTCCGCGGCCCGGGCGAGTCGCAGAGCGCGATGCCGGTCTTCTCGGTCGGCTTCGAGCTGGCGCACGCGATGATGGGCGTGCCGCTGCACACCAAGGAGACCTACGAGCGGCTGTTCGCCGACGCCGGGCTGCGGATCGACCGCGTCGAGGCGCTGGCCACCCCGCACTCCTGGCTCTACGTCCTGCAGGCCGACTGATGGCCGCCGCCCCGGGGCTCAGACACCTGCTGGCCCAGAACGAGCACCCGTACCCGCCGCTGCCGTCCGTCCTTGCCGCCCTGGCCGGCGCCGCCTCCGACCTCAACCGCTACCCGGACCTGCGCCCGGAGCGCTTCGCCGGGCTCATCGCGGACTGGCAGGCCGTCCCGGCCGCGCAGGTCGTGGTCGGCCACGGCTCGGCGGGCGTGGCGCTGGACCTCTTCCACTCCGTCGTCCGCCCCGGCGACAACGTGGTGCACTCGGCGCCCTGCTTCGACGCCTACCCGCTGTTCTGCCGGATCGCCGGCGCCGAGGCCCGCGCCGTGCCGCTCGGCCCGGACGCCCGGCACGACCTGGCCGCGATGGCGGGGCAGTTGGACGCGCGCACCCGGATCGTCGTGCTGTGCAACCCGCACAACCCGACCGGCACGGTCTATTCCTGGGCGGAGCTGACCGGCTTCCTCCGCCGGGTGCCGGCCACCGCGCTGGTCCTGCTGGACGAGGCGTACATCGACTTCGCCCGGGGCTGGGAGGCCCCGGACGTGCCGGCCCGGACCGCCGAGTGGCCGAACCTGGTGGTGCTGCGCACCCTGTCCAAGTCGCACGGCCTGGCCGCGCTGCGGATCGGCTACGCCGTCGCCGAGGAGTCGGTGGCGCGGCGCGTACGGGACCACCAGGTGCCGTACGCGGTGAACCGGCTCCAGGAGGCGGGCCTGCTGGCCGCCGTCGCGGCCCAGGAGGAGGTGGACCGGCGGATCGCCGAGATCACCGGGGAGCGGGAGCGGCTGCGGGCCGAACTGCTCGCCCTGGGACGGTCGGTGCCGCCGAGCCTGACCAACTTCCTCTGGGTTTCGGCCCCCATGGACGAGACGCCGGTCCGGGAGGAACTGGAGCGGCTCGGGGTGGCCGTCCGCTTCTACCCGGGCCAGGGCATCCGGATCGCCGTCGGCGAGAAGGACGCCAACGACGCCGTGATCGAAGGTTTCACCCGCGCCCACCGGGCCGTCACTTCGCCCCGCTGACGCGACGGCCGACCAGCACCATCCACCAGACAGCAGCAGCTAAGGAACAGGACATGCACCCACTTCTGGCGCGGCCGGAGTTCCGGCTCTACATCGCGGGACAGACGCTGTCCGTCCTCGGGGACAGCGCCCTCTTCATCGCCCTCGGCATCTGGGCCAAGGTCCTGACGGGGAGCAGTTCGGCGGCCGGTCTGGTGATGTTCTGCTACGCCGTCCCGATGCTGCTGCTGCCGCTCGGCGGACTGGTCGCCGACCGGGTGCGCCGCCGGCCGCTGCTGGTCACGGTCAACCTCGCGCTGGCGGTGGCGGTTTCGCCGCTGCTGCTGGTCGACGGCCGGGGCCACCTGTGGATCATCTACGTCACGGCGGTGCTCTACGGGCTGGCCGGGGCCGTCCTCACCCCGGCCCAGAGCGCCATGCTGCGAACTATTCTGACGGAGCGTCAGGACTTCGGTGCGGCCGTCGGGCTCACCCAGACCATGCGCGCGGGCACCACCCTGGTGGCGCCGCTGGTCGGCTCCGGCCTGTACGGGTGGCTCGGCGGCCGGGCCGTCGCCCTGGTCGACATCGGCATCCTGGTCGCGGCGGCGCTCGCCTTCCTGGCGCTGCGGGTGAAGGAGGCGACGCCGGAGCCGTCCGACCGGCACTGGCGCACCGAGGTGCTGGCGGGCTTCCACCACCTGCGCACCACCGCCTCGCTGCTACCGCTGCTGATCGCGACCACCGCCACCGCGACCGTGCTCAGCTTCCTCCAGCCGGTGCTGTTCTCGCTGATCCAGCACGGGCTGAACCGCTCGCCGCAGTTCCTGGGCGTGCTGGAGACGGTGGAGGCGGTCGGGGCGCTGGGCGGATCGGTGCTGGGCGGCATCCTGATCGGCAAGCTCGGCCCCCGGCGGACCGTCATGCTCGGCTCGGCGGTCTTCGGGCTCGGCGCCGTCCTGCTGCTGGTGCCCTCCGTCTGGGTGGTGTCGGCCGGCCTGGTGATCGCCGGGGCCGGCATGCCGGCCGGCGTCGTCGGCCTGGCCACCGCCGCCCAGGCCCTCACCCCGCCGCAGCTGATGGGCCGCACCCAGGCGGCCGTCAACCTCTCGCTCACCGCCCCGCAGGCGCTCGCCATCGGCGTCGGCGCCGGGCTGGTGGCCGCGCTGGACTTCCGGACGGTGCTCGCCGCCATGGTGGTCGGCGCGCTCCTGTCGGCCGTCTTCCTGCTCGGCAAGCCGGATGCCGTCGTCGAGGACGAGGACGACGAGGACGAGGCGGAGTCGGCCGAGCGGCCCGCGGCGGAACCGACCGCCGAGGCGGCCGAGGGCCCTGCGCAGGAGCCCACCGAGCTGCCCGCCGAGGTGCCCGCCGAGTCCGCACCGCGCTCCTAGGGCGTCTCCATCCGCCCTTTCGCACCACGCCACCGGCCCACCCCGGCGGCGGCCCTGCCGCACCGCACCGCCGCCCGGGGTGGGCCTCCGTGCACTCCTCACGAGAGAGCCTCCTCAGATGCCCGACCGTTCCTCTCCCGACACCGCCCCGCTTCCCCTGGAACTCCGGCTGGACCACGTCGAGTTCTACGTCGCCGACCTCGCCGCCGAGCTCGCCCGGCTGACCACCGAGTACGGCTTCGACCTGCTCGTCCCGCCAACCGAGCGCGGCGAGAGCGCCGAGCGCTGCGTCTCGGCCCTGGTCGGGCAGGCCGCCATCCGGCTGCTGCTCACCCAGCCGCTCGCCGTCGGCCACCCGGCCACCGACTACCTGGCCCGGCACGACGACGGCGTGGCCGCGCTGGCCCTGCGGGTGCCGGACGCCACCGCCGCCTACCGGACGCTGACCGGCCGGGGAGCCGACGGGCTGCGCCCGCCGCAGGCCGTGGACGGCTGCGTGACCGCCGTGGTCGGCGCCTTCGGCGACGTGGTGCACACCCTGATCGAGGGGGGCCCGGACGTTCCCGCCGAGCGGATACCCGGCCTGCCCGACGTGGCGCCGGCCGGCCAGGACCCGAGCCGCGACGCCGCCGCGGTGGGCCTGCGCTCGGTCGACCACTTCGCGGTCTGCGTCCCCTCCGGCGAGCTGCGCGAGACGGTCCGCCGCTACTGCGAGGTCTTCGGCTTCCGGATGATCTTCGAGGAGCGGATCGAGGTCGGCGCGCTCGGCATGGACTCGATGGTCGTGCAGAGCCCCGACCACAGCGTCACGCTCACCCTGATCGAGCCGCTCACCCCGGACGCCGGCGGCCAGATCGCCTCCTTCCTCGCCGACCACGGCGGCGCCGGGGTGCAGCACGTGGCCTTCTCCTCCCAGGACGCCGTCCACTCCGTCGCCACGATGGCCGCGCGCGGCGTGCCCTTCCTGCGCACCCCGGCCGCCTACTTCGACGCCCTGCCCGCCCGACTGACCCCGCTGCGGCACTCCCTCGACCAGCTGCGCGAACTCAACCTGCTGGTCGACCAGGACCACGACGGCCAGCTGTTCCAGATCTTCACCCGCTCCCGCCACCCGCGCGGCACCTTCTTCTTCGAGGTGATCGAGCGCATCCGGGCCCGCAACTTCGGCAGCAACAACATCCGCGCCCTCTACGAGGCCGTCGAACTCCAGCGCAACGCCAGCGAAGTCGCCCGATGAGCGCCCTCGCCACGACCCCTCGGCCCCCGCTCTCGGTGGCCGAGTTCGCCGACCTCGCCCGCTCCGCCCTCTCGCCCGGGGTCTGGGACTGGCTGGCCGGCGGCGCCGAGCGGGAGCACACCCTCGCCGCCAACAGGGCGGCCTTCGACCGGCTGGCCCTGGTGCCCCGGGTGCTGGCCGACGTGTCCGTCTGCGACACCTCCGCGGTCCTGGTGCGCAGCCGGTCGGCCCTGCCGGTCGCGGTGGCACCGGTCGCGTACCACCGGCTGTTCCACCCGGACGGCGAACTGGCCTCGGCCCGGGCGGCGGCCGCGGCGGGCGTGCCGTTCACCGTCGGCACGCTCAGCAGCGTCGGCTTCGAGGAACTGGCGGCGACGGGCGCCACGCTCTGGTTCCAGCTGTACTGGCTGCGCGACCGGGGGCGGCTGCTCGACCTGGTCGCGGCGGCCGCGGCGGCGGGCAGCGAGTGCCTGGTGGTCACCGCCGACGTGCCGTACATGGGCCGCCGGCTGCGGGACGCCCGCAACGCCTTCTCCCTGCCCGGCGACGTCCGCGCAGCGCTGCTGGAGGGCGGCGCGACCGGGCGGGCGCACCGGGCGAGTGCCGAGGTCTCGGCGGTCGCCGCGCACACCGCCGAACTGCTCTCCCCCGCCGTCACCTGGGCGGACCTCGCCTGGCTGCGCGAGCGGACCGAACTGCCGCTGGTGGTCAAGGGGGTGCTCGATCCGACGGACGCGCTGCGGGCCGCCGAGCTGGGCGCCGCGGCCGTGGTGGTGTCCAACCACGGCGGCCGCCAGCTCGACCGGGCGGTGCCCTCGCTGACGGCGCTGCCCGCCGTGGCCGAGGCGCTCGCCGGCCGGGGCTGCCAGGTGCTGCTGGACAGCGGGGTGCGCGGCGGCTCCGACGTGCTGACCGCGCTGGCCCTCGGCGCGTCCGGGGTGCTGCTCGGGCGGCCGCTGATCTGGGGCCTGGCGGCCGCCGGCGAACCCGGCTGCGCCCGGGTGCTGGAGCTGCTGGCCGCCGAACTGCGGCACTCGCTCGGCCTGGCCGGCTGCGCCGACCTGGCCGCCGCCGCCGAGCTGCGCACCACACCGATGCCCTGCCCCGCCTGGAGTGCCCCGTGACCCTCGTCGCCCCACCGCACCGACGGCAGCCGGCCGAACTGCGGCTGGCCGAGCTGCACGCGTCCCTCGCCGACCCGGCGATGACCTCGATGAACCTGCTCAACGAGATCTCCATCCGCTACCCGGAGGCGGTCTCCTTCGCCGCCGGCCGCCCGGCCGAGCAGTTCTTCGAGCTGGACGCCGTCCACCGCCACCTGGACCGCTACGTCGACCACCTGCGCACCGAGCGCGGCCTCTCCGCGGAGGCGGCCCGGCGTCAGGTGCTCCAGTACGGGAGGACCAAGGGCATCGTCCACGAGCTGATCGCCGCCCACCTCGCGGTGGACGAGGGCATCGAGGTGCCCGCCGAGTCGATCGTGGTGACGGTCGGCTGCCAGGAGGCGATGTTCCTGGTGCTGCGGGCGCTGCGCCGAGGCCCCGAGGACGTGGTGCTGGCCGTCTCGCCGACGTACGTCGGTCTGACCGGCGCCGCGCTGCTGGCGGACCTGCCGGTGCGGCCGGTGGCCGACGCCCCTGACGGGCTGGACCTCGCCGACCTGCGCCGCGAACTCGCCGCCGCCCGGGCCGAGGGGCTGCGCCCGCGCGCGCTCTACCTGGTGCCCGACGTGGCCAATCCGAGCGGCGCCAGCCTGCCGCTGGAACTGCGCCGGGAGCTGCTGGCGCTGGCCGGCGAGGAGGACTTCCTGGTCCTGGAGGACAACCCGTACTGCGTCTTCGCGGGCGAGGAGCGGCTGCCCTCGCTCAAGGCCCTGGACACCGGTCGGCGGGTGGTCCACCTCGGGTCCTTCGCCAAGACCGCCCTCCCGGGCGCCCGGGTGGGGTACGTGGTGGCGGACCAGCTGGTGGCCGACGGCACCGGCGGCACGGTGCTGCTGGCCGACCTGCTCGGCATGGTCAAGAGCATGACCACGGTGAACACCTCGCCGATCGCCCAGGCCGTGATCGGCGGGGCCCTGCTCGAACACGGCTTGAGCCTGCGGGCCGCCAACACCGAGGTCGCCGCGCTCTACCGGCGCAACCTCGCGCTGGTGCTGGACGGGCTGGCCCGGCGCTTCCCGCCCGGCGGCGGGGTGAGCTGGAACGAGCCGCGCGGCGGGTTCTTCCTGGTGCTCACCGTGCCCTGCACGGTGGACGACGCGCTGCTGGAACTCTCCGCCTCGCGGTACGGGGTGATCTGGACGCCGATGTCCCACTTCTACCCGGGCGAGGGCGGGGAGCGGCAGCTGCGGCTGTCCGTCAGCCAGGTCGACCCGGAGACCGTCGACCGGGGGCTGGACGGCCTGGCCGCCCTGCTCGCCGACCGGTCCTGAACTCCGGCGGGCGGGGGGACGGCCCCGCCCGCCGGAACGGGTGCCCGGGCCTGTCCGGCGGACC
>NZ_JBHWDU010000144.1:0-11620 GCF_042734825.1 Kitasatospora sp. NPDC059648
GACCGCCTTCCAGCGGGCCCTCCGGGCGCTTCGTTCTTTCGTGTTTCCAGCTTATCAGATGTTTTCCGCTCCGTTTTCCGGAGTTTCATTCATCCAATTTCCCGAACTGGCCGGGCCGCTTTCCGCGACGACCACCACATTAGCGCATTCCGAGAGTCACTCGGAATTCACACCCACACCCGTTGACGGCAACGCCGACGGACCCAAACGAATGGGCTTCGAAGTGTGAGAGTGGGTCTTGCTGAGTGGGGTGGCCGCTCCAGCGACTCGTTCAACACTAGGCCACCTGGAGGACATCGTCAAACGTCGAGGGCCGGATCTGTCCAGATCCGGCCCTCGGAGCTCAAAGCCGCAGCTCAGAGCGGGTGCGCTTTCAGCCAGTCGATCACCTGCCCGGGCGGCGGACCGGTCAGCCGGCCGGGACCAGCTCCGCTGCCGCCAGGTTGCGCTTGCCACGGCGCAGCACCAGCCAGCGGCCGTGCAGCAGGTCGGCCTCGGTCGGCACCGCCTCCTCGTCCGTCACCTTGACGTTGTTGAGGTAGGCGCCGCCCTCCTTGATCGTCCGGCGGGCCGCCGAGCGGCTCGGCGCCAGGCCGACGGCGACCAACAGATCGACCACCGGCTGGAGTTCGGTGACCTCGGCCTTCGGGACCTCGGCAAGGGCCGCGGCCAGGGTCGGAGCCTCCAGGTCGGCCAGGTCGCCCTGCCCGAACAGCGCCTTGGACGCGGCCACCGCACGCTCGTACTGCTCGGCGCCGTGCACCAGCGTGGTGAGCTCCTCTGCCAGCGCGCGCTGGGCGAGGCGGGCGGCAGGGCGCTCGGCGGTCTCGCGCTCCAGCTCCTCGATCTCCTCCTTCGAGCGGAAGCTGAAGATCCGCAGGAAGTTGGAGACGTCCCGGTCGTCCGCGTTCAGCCAGAACTGGTAGAAGGCGTACGGGGTGGTGAGCTCGGGGTCGAGCCAGACCGTGCCGGACTCCGTCTTGCCGAACTTGGTGCCGTCGGCCTTGACGATCAGCGGCGTGGCCAGCGCGTGCACGGACTTGCCCTCGGCCTTGCGGATCAGGTCCGTGCCGGCCGTGAGGTTGCCCCACTGGTCGCTGCCGCCGGTCTGCAGGGTGCAGCCGTAGCGGCGGTTCAGCTCCAGGTAGTCCATGCCCTGGAGGATCTGGTAGCTGAACTCGGTGTAGCTGATGCCCGCGTCGGAGTTGAGCCGTCGGGCGACGGCCTCCTTGGCGATCATGTTGTTGACGCGGAAGTACTTGCCGACGTCGCGCAGCAGGCTGATGGCCGACATCCCGGAGGTCCAGTCCAGGTTGTTCACCATGCGCGCCGCGTACGGACCCTCGAAGTCGAGGAAGCGCGAGACCTGGCCGCGCAGGCGCTCGACCCAGCCCGCCACCGTCTCGGGGTCGTTGAGCACGCGCTCGGCGGTGGGCTTCGGGTCGCCGATCAGGCCCGTGGCACCGCCGACCAGGCCGAGCGGGAGGTTCCCCGCCTGCTGGATGCGGCGCATGGTGAGGATCTGCACCAGGTTGCCGAGGTGCAGGCTGGGGGCCGTCGGATCGAAGCCGCAATAGAACGTGACCGGGCCGTCCGCGAACGCCTTGCGCAGTGCGTCCTCGTCGGTGGACAGGGCGATCAGCCCACGCCACCGCAGCTCGTCGACGATGTCCGTCACGGTCACGCTTCTCCTTCGATCGGGCGCCCGCCCGCTGTCGGCCCGGTTCGGTCGGGCCCGGGGTCGGTACGACTCCAGCCTGATAGAGCCTACGCGGTTCCGGCCAGCGAGTTTCCCCCGAGGCGCCGCGTCGGGTCGACGGCCCTGCTCCCCCGCGTTCCTCCCCGACACCGGAAATTCCGTTGTTCGTCGGCTGCGGGCCCATTCAGAGTGGGTTCACCGCCGTGCGGCGGCAGTGACGTGTGTGGAGACGGTCGTGCCGCCGTGGCACGCCCGTGGGAAGGGTGTGCCGAGTGCGCAACACGCTGGTTCTGAACGCGAGCTACGAGCCCCTGACGACGGTGTCGCTCCAGCGCGCCGTCGTCCTGGTGCTCCAGGACAAGGCGGTGGTGGAGCAGGCGCACCCGCTGCGCTCGATCCGGGGGACGGGCGTGGCCGTCCCGGTGCCCCGGGTGATCAGGCTGCAGAGGTACGTGAGAGTGCCGTTCCGACAACAGGCCCCGTGGTCGAGGCGGGGTGTCCTGGCCCGGGACCAGCACCTGTGCGCCTACTGCGGGCGCCGGGCCACCACGGTGGACCACCTGCAGCCCAGGTCCCGCGGTGGCGAGGACAGCTGGATGAACACCGTGGCCGCGTGCGCGGAGGACAACCAGCGCAAGGCCGACCGGACGCCGGAACAGGCCGGGATGAAACTGCTGCGGCGGCCGTTCGTGCCGACCCCGCAGGCCACCCTGATGCTGGCACTCGGGCTTCGTGGCTCGGAGGCCCGCGAGCTCGCCGACTGGCTGCCGGCGGTTCCGGGGCAGCCCGTCACGGCGGCCTAGCGGGGAACCGGGGCCAGCCCAGCCGGGAACGGGGGCCCAGCCGGGAGCCCGGGCCGGGAACCGAGCACAGGGCCCGGACCGGCCTCAGCCCTTCGCCTGGTAGCCCGCCGCCGTGCCGTAGTTGGCCGCGTGCTCTGGCACCACGACCACCTGTCCGCCGCCGATCAGCACCCGCCCGGAGAGCAGCAACGAGCCGGTGCCGGGCGGGAAGTTTCCGCCGACCGCCTCCTGGCCGCCGTCCAGCGGGAAGCGGCCGAGGCGGGCGGGCTGGTCCCGGCGCTCGTCGCCGGCCAGCACCAGCGAGCCGCCGTCGAGGCCGACCGCCCGGGAGGTGCCCTTGGCGGCGGTCGGCGTCTTCCAGCGCTGCTTGCCGGTGTCCAGGTCGTAGCCGACCGCGGACACCGGTCCGCCGCCGTTCGCCGGGGTCATCGCCGCGACCATCGTGCGGCCCTCGAAGAACACCTCGGGCGTGGCCGAAAACGTCCCGTGGGTGACGTCCAACCGGCCGCCGTCGGTGACCACGGGGATCTCGACGGCCGGGTCGCCGGCAGTGCCCCAGGCGAACACCCGGTCGTCCTCGGGCTTCCCGCCGGTGGTGAGCACCACGGCCGGTTCGGCGGAGAGCACCGTCACCGTCTTCGGCTGGTTGTTCAGTCCCCGCCACCAGCTGACCTTGCCGTCCGCCGCGTTCAGCGCGACGGCCTGGTCGGCGGGCGTCGAGTCGGCGCAGGAGGAGGCGACCAGCACGGTCTTGCCGCTGACGCCGCCGGACAGGGTGCAGAACTTGCCCTGCCCGGTGTACTGCCAGGCGTCCTTGCCGTCGGCCGCCGCCCAGGCCGCCGCCCGGTCGTCGCCGACCGCGATCACCATGTCCTCGGTGACGCCGATCCGCGCGGAGTAGGCGTCCTTGGAATCCGAGAGGCTCTTGGTCCAGGCGGTCTTGCCGGTCCTGGTGTCCACGGCGGCGACCAGGGTGCAGGGGCTCTTCGGATCCGCCTGCGGCCGGAACAGGGCCGCGCCAAGCCCCGCTCGGTTCACGCTCGCCGAGAGGCCGCACGGGACGGCCCCGGCCGCCGGGGGCGCGACCGACCAGGTCGGCTTGCCCGCCGTCCGGTCGTACGCGTGCACGCCCGAGCCGTCGGCGCGGACCACCGAGTCGGCCAGCAGCCAGCTGCCGACCAGGGTGTCGTCGCCCGCCTGCTGCGCGGCGGCGACGGCGGCGGGCTGCGCCGACCAGACCTTGGTGTGCGCCACCGCGAACCCGGGCTCACCGCCACTGGACGCGGACGCGCTGCCGCCGCCCTCGGCGCCGACCGTCAGCGCCGCGGCTATCAGCACGCCGAGCGCAGCCACCCCTGCGCCGGCCCGCACCAGCAGGGCCCGTCGGCTGGGCACGTGCTCCCCGGTCAGGACGGCCGCCCGGACCTTGTCCACCATCGAGGAGGAGGGAGAGGGAGAGGAAGGGGAGGCGGAGGCGGAGGCGGAGCCGCCCTCACCACCGCGACCGCCCCGCCGAGCGCCCCGCGGACGCGCGCCGGGCTCGGCGGCCGCGACGGCCCCGGACGCTGCGCCCGCCGGGGAGTCCTCGACGGCCGGTTCGGGCTCCGCCGGGAACTCCTCGATCCGCACATGGCCGTCGGCCGCGTACTCGGCCCCCGGCGGGACGTACAGCCCCTCCTCCACCGGCTGGGCCTGCGGTGCGGCGTACGGCCGCTGCCCGTGCTCCGGGTACTGCTCCTGGTACGGCTGGAACTGCTCCACGCCGCCGTACGCCCCGTGCGCCTGGCCCTGGTACTGCCCCTGCTCCTGGTACTGCCCGTGCTCCTGGAAGCCGGGGTCCGCGAAGCCCTGCCCCTGGAAGTAGCCGCCCTCGACGTACCCCGTCTGCGCGTAGCCACCCTGCTGCTCGTACGGGACCTGGTCGTACTGCCACTGCCCGGACGGCTCCGGCTGCTGCCACTGCGCCGCCTGCTGCTGCGGGTCGTAGTAGCCCTGCCAGTCCTGCGCGCCCTGGGGGTGCCACGGCTGCTGCTGGGCATGGGCGTCTCCGAAGGGCTCCTGTGCCACCGTTCCGTCCCTCCCAGCCCCCCAGCCGGTCTGCCGATTGCGGCAGTCAGCATCTCACGCCCGCCGGGGCCCACCACCCGGGCCCTCGACGCGGTGCCGGGAGGGCCGGGCCTCAGGCCGCCGACTCGGCGCGCAGGGCCTCGTCGATGCGGGCGGCGAGGGTGAAGTCCAGGCCGGTGAGCCCGCCCTCGCTGTGGGTGGACAGCACGAAGCGCAGGGTGCGCCAGCGGATGTCGATGTCGGGGTGGTGGTCGAGTTCCTCGGCCTGCTCGGCGACGGCGACGACCACCCGGATCGCGGCCGGGAAGTCGGGGGCGTCGGCGCTGCGGACGATGCTGTCGCCGTCCCGGCTCCACAGCGGCGCGTCCGCCAGCGCCACCGCGATCTCGTCCTCGCTCAGTCGTGCCCTCTTGCTCATCGGTGCGCTCCGGGTCTCGTCGGTGATGCCGGTGGGGTGCCGGTCAGGCGGCCCTCCGACGCGGACGGGTCACCAGTTCGCCTCCGCAGTTGGGGCAGTTGGCGGCCATGGCCTCGGTGCAGTCCGCGCAGAAGGTGCACTCGTAGGAACATATCGAGGCGGGGCCGTCGGCGGTCAGCGACACCTCGCAGCGCTCGCAGGTCTCGCGCATCTCCAGGGCCATGGCTTGTTTCCTCCTGTGCGGGTACGGTCCGACGGTCGGTCAAGCGTACGGTCCGACCGTCAGCTCAGCAGCAGCTTGGTGACGGCCACCAGTCCGACCACCACGATGACCGCGCGCAGCACGGTCGGCGGGAGGCGGCGGCCGACCTTGGCGCCCAGCAGGCCGCCGGCCAGCGAGCCCACCGCGATCAGCCCGGCGGCCGTCCAGTTCACCGTCGAGGTGAACAGGAAGAACAGGGCGGCGACCGCGTTGACGATCATCGCCAGGGCGTTCTTCACCGCGTTGATCCGCTGCAGGTCCTCCTGGAGCAGCATGCCCATCAGCGCCACCAGCAGGACGCCCTGCGCGGCGCCGAAGTAGCCGCCGTAGATGCCGGTGAGGAACACCCCGGCCAGCAGCGCCAGGCTGCCGTCCGGGTCGCCGTCGGCCCGGCGCCGGGCCGCGACGGCCTTGGCGACCCGGGGCTGGATCACCACCAGGACGAGCGCGAGCAGGATCAGCGCCGGGACGATCGCGTCGAAGGCCCCGCTCGGCAGCTTGATCAGCAGCAGTGCGCCGAGCAGCCCGCCGAGCAGCGAGGCGGTACCCATCCTCCGCAACCGGCGGCCCTGGCCGACCAGTTCGCGACGGTAGCCGATCACGCCGCTGAGCGAGCCGGGCACCAGGCCGAAGGAGTTGGAGACATTGGCGGTCACCGGCGGAATGCCGACGGCGAGCAGCACCGGGAAGGTGATCAGGGTGCCGGAGCCGACGATCACGTTGATCATCCCGGCCCCGACGCCGGCCACCAGGACGGCGATCGCCTCCCAGAGCGTCATGGGTCACCTCTCCTCGCGGTCCTGTCCGAGGGGATCATGCCGGACCCCGCCCCGGCCGGACCAGGCCCGCCCACGATTCGGGACCCACACCACACCGCCGTCACGCCCGCACGCCGCATCGCCGTCACGCCCGCACACCGCACCGCGGGTACGGACCGGAAGAACGCCGGGGGCCCGCCACCACCAGGCAGCGGGCCCCGGCCGGAGATCTCGGCCGATCACTCCGGGTCGATCTTGCGGTACTCCCGCGCCGGGTCCACCCGGGGACGGGCGGCGCCCTTCTCGACGTCCACCGGCCGCGGCCCGGCCGCCGGGTCGATCGGCACCTGGGTGGCGGCCGGAGGCGCCTGCGGCACGCTCGGCGCCGCCACCGCACCGCCGTTCACGCCCCCGCCGTTGCCGGCCAGGCCGGTGAAGGCGCCGCCGAGGCCCTTGAGCGCGTCGCCGACCTCGCTGGGGATGATCCAGAGCTTGTTGGAGTCGCCCTTGGCCAGTTCGGGCAGGGTCTGCAGGTACTGGTAGGCGAGCAGCTTCTGGTCGGCGTCGCCGTCGTGGATGGCCTCGAAGACCGTCCGGATCGCGGCGGCCTCACCGTCGGCGCGCAGCACCGCGGCCTGCGCCTCACCCTCGGCCCGGAGCACGTCCGCCTGCTTCTCACCCTCGGCCTTGAGGATCTGCGCCTGGCGCTGGCCCTCGGCGGTGAGGATCGCGGCGCGCTTGTCGCGGTCGGCGCGCATCTGCTTCTCCATCGAGTCCTGGATGGAGGTCGGCGGCTCGATCGCCTTCAGCTCGACGCGGTTGACCCGGATGCCCCACTTGCCGGTGGCCTCGTCCAGCACCCCGCGCAGGCCGGCGTTGATGACCTCGCGCGAGGTCAGGGTGGACTCCAGGTCCATCGAGCCGATGATGTTGCGCAGCGTGGTGACGGTCAGCTGCTCGATCGCCTGGATGTAGCTGGCGACCTCGTAGGTGGCCGCCCGGGGGTCGGTGACCTGGTAGTAGATGACGGTGTCGATGTTCACCACCAGGTTGTCCTGGGTGATCACCGGCTGCGGCGGGAACGGCACGACCTGCTCGCGCAGGTCGATGCGGTTGCGGACCCGGTCGATGAACGGGACGACGATGTTCAGCCCTGCGTTGAGCGTCCGGGTGTAGCGGCCGAAGCGCTCCACGATCGCGGCGCTGGCCTGCGGGATGACCTGGATCGTCTTGATCAGCGCGATGAAGGCCACCACGACCAGGACGACCAAAACGATAAGGACGGGTTCCACGGACTCTCCCCTAGACGACCAGGGCGGTCGCGCCCTGGATTTCGACGACGTCGACCTGCTGCCCGGGCTGGTAGACCTGGTCCGGGTGGAGCGCGCGGGCCGACCAGATCTCGCCGTTGAGCTTGATCCGTCCGCCCTCCCCGTCGACGGTTTCCGCGACGACCGCGGTGGCGCCCTGGAGCGCCTCGATGCCCATCTTGATCTGCGGTCCCCGCTGCAGCTGCCGGTAGGCGATCGGACGGACGAAGGCCACCAGCGCGACCGAGACCACCAGGAAGGTCACGGCCTGGAGGACCACCCCCGCGCCCAGCCCGGCGGCCCCGGCGGCCGCCAGCGCGCCGACGGCGAACATGGCGAACTCCGGCATCGCGGTGAGCACCAGCGGTATGCCGAGGGCCGCGGCGGCCAGGAGCCACCAGATCCAGCTGTCCACACGTCCATCCTAGGGAGCGAAGGGCCTTCGAGGCGGACAGTTCCCGCAGGTCGAGGGGCGGAAACCGGTCGCACGTGCGACCGGTTCCGACGAGCCTTCGTGAGGTGGACGGACGGGGGGTCAGCCCAGCGGCAGACCCTGCGCCGACCAGCGGTCGCCGTGGCGCTCCAGGGTCAGCGGCAGGCCGAAGCACTTGGAGAGGTTGCGGGCGGTCAGCTCGGTGTCGATCGGGCCGGCGGTGAGCACCTTGCCCTGACGGATCATCAGCACGTGGGTGAAGCCGGGGGCGATCTCCTCGACGTGGTGGGTGACCATCGCCATGGCCGGCGCGAACTCGTCCTGGGCGAGCGCGCCGAGCCGGCGGACCAGGTCCTCCCGGCCGCCGAGGTCCAGTCCGGCCGCGGGCTCGTCGAGCAGCAGCAGCTCGGGGTCGGTCATCAGGGCGCGGGCGATCAGGGTGCGCTTGCGCTCGCCCTCGGAGAGGGTGCCGAACTTGCGGCCGGTGAGGTTGGCCATGCCCATGCGGTCGAGCAGGGCGAGGGCACGGCCCTCGTCGGACTGCTCGTAGGTCTCCTGCCAGCTGACCGTCATGCCGTAGGCGGCGGTGAGCACGGTCTGCAGCACGGTCTGCTCGGCCGGCAGCTTGTCGAACATCGAGGCCCCGGCCAGGCCGATCCGGGAGCGCAGCTCGAAGACGTCGATCTCGTCCAGCTTCTCGCCCAGCACCGAGGCCTTGCCCGAGGTCGGGAACAGGTACGAGGAGGCGATCTGCAGCAGGGTGGTCTTGCCGGCGCCGTTCGGTCCCAGGATGACCCAGCGCTCACCCTCCGAGATGGACCACGAGACCTGGTCGACCAGCGCGCGCCCCTCCCGGACCACGGATACGTCCACCAGCTCCAGCACGTCGCTCATGCCTACGCCTTCCCCAAATACAAAAATGTCGGCCGTCGGTGCGGGCGGCGAGCCTACTCCGGCGGCCGGTGGGCACGGGGTGGGTGCGCCGCACGCGCATGGGCAAACCTACGCCACGCGGATGACCGCCGATTCCGTAGGCTGGCCGGATGCTCGCGACTCCTGCCGACAATCCGTACGAAGAACCCCGTTCGGGGCGGCTGACCGCCTGGGGCAACGCCCTGCTGAGCGGCCTGGTACCGCCCGACGACGCCGCGACGGCCGTGCTGGGCGCCGACGAGGGCCACCGGGTGACCGGGCTGCCCGGGGACGCTCCGGGCGAGCAGCACGGGCTGACCTGGGCACTCGGCCGGCTGCGGGTGCTGGGCGTGAAGGGCCTGCGGCTGGCGCTGCCCTCGGCAGGGCACCCGCTGGGGCTGACCGGCCCGGCGGCCTTCAACGGGCGGGCCATGGCGGCGGGCGAGGCGGTGCTCGCGGTGGGCGTCCCGCTCGGCCTCGTCCCGGAGGTCACCGTGTACGGCCCGGAGGGGGACCGCTCGGCGACCGTGCTGTGGCGCTGCGCCGAGGTCAACGACACCCCTCCGGCCGACGTGCCCTCGCTGCACGAGGCCGAGCGCGAGCTGGCGGACGGGCTGCGCGAGGCGACCGTGCTGCTCACCCGGCTGGACGTGGCGGGCGCCGGCCCTGAGGCGCTGCGCGCCCTGGAGGCGTACCGCCGGCGCGGGCACGCCGAGTTGCTCGCCCCCGGCTATCCGCCGCGGGCCGTGCGGGTGCTGGAGTCGGCCCGCCAGGTGTCCGCCCTGCTGGCGATCGCCTCGGGTGGCCACGGCGCGGCCGTGAGCGCCTCCGAGATGGCCGCCCGCCAGTCCGTGCTGGCCCCGCTGCGGCGCACCGCCCGCCGAGCCCAGGTGGCGGCCTACAACGCGCTGGTGGACGAGCGCGGGGACCGCTAGGACGCCGAGCCCTCGCGGGTCTCGCCGTTGCGGACGGCCCACAGCGCGGCCTGGGTGCGGTCGGCGAGGTCCAGCTTCATCAGGATGTTGGACACGTGGGTCTTCACCGTCTTCTCCGAGAGGTGGAGGCTGCGGGCGATCTCCCGGTTGGAGCGGCCGTCGGCGATGTGGCCGAGCACCTCGCGCTCGCGCTCGGTGAGGGTGCCGCCGCGGCCCTGCGGGGCGCGCGGGCCCTCGTCGGCCAGCAGCGCCTCGGCCAGTTCCGGCTGGAGCAGCACGTGCCCGGCGTGCACCGAGCGGATGGCACCGGCCAGCGCCTCCGGGTCCACGTCCTTGTAGACGTACCCGGCGGCGCCGGCCCGCAGCGCGGGGACCATGGTGCGGTGCTCGGTGAAACTGGTGACGATCAGGATCCGGGCTCGGCTGCCCTCGCCCTTGAGCGTGCGCAGCGCCTCGATGCCGTCGACGCCGGGCATCTTGAGGTCCATCAGGACGACGTCCGGGTCGAGTTCGCGGGCGCGGTCGACGCCCTCGGCCCCGTCGGCGGCCTCCCCGACCACCTCGATGTCGTCCTGGACCTCCAGGAAGGTGCGCAGCCCGCGGCGGACCACCTGGTGGTCGTCGACCAGCAGGACGCGGATCGACGGTGTGCTCTCAGGCACCGGGGACCTCCATCTCGACGAGCGTCCCCTTGCCGGGGGCGGACTCCAGGGTGAGCGCGCCGCCGACGGCGGCCGCGCGGTCGCGCATCGAGGCCAGGCCGAGGTGTCGGCCGGCCCGGCGGACGGACTCGGGGTCGAAGCCGCGCCCGTCGTCGCGCACCCGGAGCACGGCGCCGCGGGCGGCGGTGCCGGTGAGGGTGACGGTGACCCGGCGGGCGCCGGAGTGGCGCAACGCGTTGTGCAGCGCCTCCTGGGCGACCCGCAGCAGCGCGGCCTCCTGGGCGGGCGGCAGGGCGCGGACCCCGTCGGCGGCGAAGGCCAGGTCGGCGGTGTGCGCGCGGTCGAGGAGCTGCACCTGGGAGGCGAGGGTGGCGCTCAGCCCGTCCTCCTCCAGGGCGGCGGGGCGCAGTTCGACCACCACGGCGCGCAGTTCGTCGGCCGCCTCGGCGGCGAGCCGGGCGACCTCGGCGAGTTCGGCGCGGGCGCGGGCCGGGTCGCGGTCGACGAGCTTGGCGGCGGCCTTGGCGGTCAGCCGCAGCGAGAAGAGCTTCTGCGAGACGGCGTCGTGCAGGTCGTGGGCGATCCGGGCGCGTTCGCCGGCCAGGGTGAGCTCGCGGCTGCGTTCGTACAGCCGGGCGTTGGACAGGGCGAGGGAGGCGTGCGCGGCGAGGATCCGCAGCAGCTCCTCGTCGTGGTCGGTGAACAGGCCGCCGCCGCGCTTGTTGGCGAGGAAGATGACGCCCATCACCCGCGGTTCGTCCTCGGCGGCCTCGGCGTCCAGGACGGGCATGCCGAGGAAGGCGTCCATCTCGGGGTGGGCGGCGGGCCAGCCCTCGAAGGCCGGGGCCCTGCGGACGTCGACGAGGCGGGTGGGGCCGGTCTCGTGCAGCAGTTCGGCGAGCACGCCGTGCTGACGGGGCAGCGGGCCGATCGCCCGCCACTGCTCGTCGGTGACGCCGTCGACCACGAACTGGGCGAAGCCGCCGTGGTCGTCGGGCACGCCGAGGGCCGCGTACTCGGCGTCGAGCAGGTCGCGGGCGGAGGCGGTGATGCGGCGCAGCACCTCGCGGACCTCCAGGTGCCGGCTCATCGCGAGCAGGGCCTGGCTGACGGCTTCGATGCCGGCCAGCGGGTCGCAGGCGGTGAGCGGGCCTTCGGGAGTCCGGTGGTCACCGGTGGTGCTGGGCATACCGCCAAACTACCGCCGCCGCGGGGGCGTCCGCGTCCGCCCGGGGCCGCCCCGGACGCGGGTCCGGGGACCTAGGACCAATGCCGGTGACTTAGGTCGCGTCCGCTCTGGTGATCGTGGTGACTGCGGGGGTTGGTGGCGGCCAGTCGCGGTGTTGGGCGCGTTTGAGGGG
>NZ_JBHWDU010000145.1:0-10702 GCF_042734825.1 Kitasatospora sp. NPDC059648
GCCGGGCGGCGGGCCCGGGGGCGGTGGCCCGGGCGGTGGGCCCGGGGGCGGTGGCCCGGGCGGCGGGCCGGGCGGCGGCCCGGGCGGGGGTGTCTCGGTACTCGGCATGTCGGCACTCCAGCACGAGGGGGCGGACCCGCCCGCGACCACTGCCGACGCTACGCCTGCCCCGCCGCGAGGACCACGCCCGGGCGGCGGCACCGGGGTGCCGCCGCCCGGGGGCTCAGCCGCTCAGCACTGGGGGCGGCGGCCGTGGTTGGCCCCGCGCCTGGCCCGGGCCTTCTTCTTGCGGCGGCGCTTGGACGACATGGCGACTCCTCTCGCGGCTTTCGCAGCCAGGACCCCCGGTCTTCCACCGTTCCACACCCCGCCCGCCCCGGCCCGTCGAACCGCTCGCCCGCCCCTGGCAGCCGGCGCACGGGCGCGCTGGCACACTGGCCCGATGACGACCGACGACGAACTCCTGCGCCACCAGGCCGCGCTGCAGGCCGAGGCCGAGGCGGTCCACGCCGACCTGGGCCTGGACACCGGGCTCGGCGCCCTCGGCACACCGGTACGGGTGGGCAGTTCGGCGCTGGGGCTGATGGTGCGCCGGGACCTGGACGTCACGGTGGTGTGCCCGCGCCTGGACCAGGCCGTCCACGAGCGGGTGGCCGCCCTGGGCGCCCGCCTGGCCCTGCACCGGCGGGTGCGGCAGGTGCGCCTGCGCAACGACACCGGCGCCTGGAACGAGGACCCCGACGCCTACCCGGACGGCCTCTACCTCGGGCTGTCCTACCGCTCCCCCGCCGAAGGCTCCCGCGAGGGCCGGGACTGGACCCTCGACCTGTGGTTCGTCGACGACCCAGCCCGCCAGCCCGACCTCGCCCACCTGCGCGACCTGCCCCCGCGGCTGACCCCGGGGGCCCGCGCCGCGATCCTGCGGATCAAGCACGCCTGGGCCCAGAGCCCCGACTACGGTCGCACGGTGCGCGGTTGGGACGTCTACCGCGCCGTCCTGGAGGACGGGGTGCGCACCCCCGAGGAGTTCGGGCGCCGCCGCGCCGGCGCCTGATCCTTCAAGCCGCCGCCCGGTCCTCGGGCGGCGGCCGCGCCTGCCGTGTCCCGCACCACGGCGCGCAGCGGCCGGTCGAGGGCCGCGGGTCGCGCGCCCTGCCCGGGGGCGCCCTGCCCGGGGGCGGCCTGCCCGGCGTGCACGGCCCGGGCGGCGGGCTCGGCGACGTCGTGCGCGCCGTGGGCGCCGATGGGGTCCTCGACCGCGCCGCACAGCTCGTGCGGCAGGTCGGCCGCCCCGCCTTGCGGCAGGGGCACCGCGCGCGGCCGCCGCAGGGGCGCGTCGGCATCCGTCACTGGCCCACGCGGCCGTCCACGCACTCGCGCAGCAGGTCGGCGTGGCCGCAGTGGCGGGCGTACTCCTCGACGCGGTGCACCTGCAGCTCCCGTACCGCGATCCGCTGCCTGCCCAGCCGCTCCCCCAGGTCCGCGTGACGGGCCAATTCGGCGTCCAGTGCGGCCTGTTCGCGCTCCAGGTCGCGCCAGGCGGCCGCGACGACGGCCGGGTCGGCCACCGCGCCGCCGAAGTCCGCGTCCCGCGCGCCGTACAGCTTCGGCAGCGGTTCGCCCTCGGTGATCCAGTTGCGCCAGCCGCGCTCCACCTGCGCGAGGTGGCGCACCAGCCCGAGCAGCGACATCGTCGAGGGCGGCACCGAGCGCCGTGCCAGCTGCTCGGCGTCCAGGCCCTCGCACTTCATCCGCAGCGTCAGCCGGTAGTTGGTCAGGAAGTCGGCGAGGGTGGCGCGTTCTCCGTCCGGGGACGGCCCTTCGCTGTTGCGCGGATCGTCGGCCGGGTCGGCCCACATGTCGGGATGGACGGTCGCCTGGGTCCATCGCTCGGGTCGCTCGGCCATAACGGCATGTTCGCCCACGGCCCCCCTTGCCCGTCAAAGGGTTTACGGCGGGCGGCCGGCCGTGACCGGCGCCCGGGTGGAGTACCGCCGCCAAGCGCCCGGCCGTTCCACGGCGGACGTGCGCGGGCAGGGGCCGCCGGGGCCGGGCCGCCCGGTCAGGTCAGCCTCCCGCCGCCGCCCGCAGGGAGGCGGTGAAGGCGGCCACGGCGGGGGCGACCCGCTGGCCCCGGCGGGTGGCGGTGCAGACGCGGCGTACGGGGGTGTCCTGGGGGTGGAGGGGGACCAGGGCGATGTCGGGGCGGGCGGCGCGGGCGGCGAGGGAGGGGATGAGGGTGGGGCCCAGCCCGGCGGCGACCAGGCCCAGTTTGGCGGTCCAGGCGCCGACGGCGTACTCGATGCGGGGCTGGAAGCCGCTGCGGACGCAGGCCGCGAGGAGGGTGGACTCGGGGTGGCGGCTGGCGGCGATCCAGGGCTCGTCGGCGAGTTCGGCCAGCCGGAGGCGGCGCCGGGCGGCGAGGCGGTGTCCGGGGGGCAGGGCGACCAGGACCGGGTCGTCCAGGAGGGGCCGAAGGTCGAACTGCTCGGTGTCGTAGGCGTCTTCGGTGTTCTCGGTGTAGGAGGCGACGACGGCGAGGTCGATCGTGCCGTCGGCGAGCCGGTCCAGCAGGCGGGCGGTGAGCCCTTCGGTGAGGGCGATCTCCACCTGCGGGTGGGCGGCGTGGAAGGCGGCCAGGGCGCTGGGGACGAGTGCGGCGTTGGCGCTGTCGAAGGCGCCCACCCGCAGGCGCCCGGCGCCCAGTTCGGTCAGGGCGACGAGGTCGCGCCGGGTGGTGTCGAGGCGCTCCAGCAGCGCCTCGGCGTGCGGGAGCAGGGTGCGTCCGTGCTCGGTCAGCCGGACGCCGCGGGCCAGGCGGTCGAACAGCTGGGCGCCCAACTCGGCTTCCAGTCCGGCGATCTGGCGGGATATCGCGGACTGGGTGAAGCCGAGGCGCTCCCCGGCCGCGGTGAAGGAGCCCAGGTGGGCGACGGTGCGGAAGACGTCCAGCCAAGCCATGTCCATCGCGCATGGATACCATGCCGGACATTCGCTTGTCGCCTGGCTGGGGGCTGCCTAGCGTTGCGGCCATGGAAAAGATCGCCTTTCTGGGCCTGGGCCGGATGGGGCGGCCGATGGCCCGTCGCCTGGCCGCCGCCGGCTACCCGCTGACCGTCTGGAACCGCTCCCCCGGCCGCGCCGACGGCCTCACCGAGGCCGCGGGCCCGGCCGAGGCCGTCGCCGGGGCCGGCATCGTCGTCACCATGCTGTCCGACCCGGACGCGGTGGCCGAGGTCGCCGGGCAGTTCACGCCCGCCCTGTCCCCGGGCGCGCTGTGGATCGACATGTCCTCGATCGGCCCGCGGGCCGTCGCCGGGCTGCGCGCCCGACTGCCGGAGGGCGTCGCCATGGTGGACGCCCCGGTGGTCGGCAGCGTCGGCCCGGCGGCCGACGGCGCCCTGGGCGTCTTCGCGGGCGGCGAGGACGCCGACCTGGAGCGCGCCGAGCCCGTCCTGGCCCACCTCGGCCGGGTGCGGCGCTGCGGCGGACCGGGCGCGGGGGCGGCGCTGAAGGTCGTGGTGATCGGCGGCATCGTGGCCTCGGTCACCGTGCTCGCCGAAGTGCTCACGGTCGCCGGGGAGTTGGGCGTGTCGCAGGAGGTGGCGCTGGAGGTGCTGTCGGCCGGGCCGCTCGCGGGGGCCCTGGCCCGGGCGCGCAGCACGGAGTCGGACTTCCCGGTGCGGCTGGCCGCCAAGGACCTCGCCCTGGCGGGCGCGAGCCCGGTGCTGTCGGCGGCCCGGCAGGTGCTGCTGGCCGATCCGTCGATCGCGGAGCTGGACCTGTCGGCGGTGGTGGGGGCGCTGCGGGAGGGCTAGCGGGTTGGCGGGCGGCTCGGCGCGGTGGCGGCGGGCGGCCAGGGCCTCGGGGTGGTCGGGGCCGAGCAGGCGGACGGCGTGCGCGACGAAGTTCCCGCAGCCCCACGGCCCGGCCGGGTGCGGCGGCGGCCTCGGCGGCCCGGGCCCGGCTGCTCCCGGTCGGCGTCCTCCCAGGTGGCGGGGTTGTCCCGGCCGTGCGGGCCCCGGCGGTGGCGCCGGCGCGCGACCGCCTGAGGGCGCCCCCGGCCCCCGGGGCTCGCGGGGCCCCTGGGAGGCGGCGAAGCAGCGGCGGAGAAGGATCCCAGGCCTGCTGTCAACCTTCACTGTCGGGTTCACCCGATCAGGGTGGCCGGTGTGCATGCGGGGGCGGGCGGGACGTAGCGTCGTGACAGCGCACGAAGGATGGCCGGGCATGAGGGACGGCCGGGGAGGGCGACAGGGGTGCAGGTCTCATGAGGGCTGGACGGGTCACGGCGGCACTGGCGCTGGCGGTCTCGGTGCTGGTGGCGACGGCCTGCGGGGCGCCCCCGTCCGCCGGCAACAGCGACACCGCAGGCCAGGCGGGCCAGGCGGCCCGGGCCGGCAAGGCCGCCCAGGACCCCGACGGCCGTCCGCTGGCCCTGGTCTACCGGGGCCCGGCCGCCTGCGACGGCTGCCCGGAGGCCGCGCACGACATGCTGGAGCACGACGGTTTCGCGGTGCGCTACATCGGGCCCGCCGGACAGACCCGCTTCGGCCCGGACGCGCTGTCCGGCGTGGCGCTGTACGTGCAGCCGGGCGGCACCAACGGGCAGGAAGTGAGCAGCGCGTGGCGCCTGCTGCGCAGCGACCCGGGCTTCTCCGCGGAGCTGGTGCGCTCCTACGTGCGCGCCGGCGGGCACTACCTGGGCCTGTGCATGGGCGGCTACCTGGCGGGCAGGGAACCCGGCTACGGCCTCCTGCCGGGTGACTCCGGCCAGTACATCAGCTCGCGGGACGCCACCGTCACCGACGAGCAGGACCACCTGGTCGACGTCCTGTGGCGCGGGCAGCCTCGGAAGATGTACTTCCAGGACGGCCCGTACTTCGACGTGGACGGCCCGGGCCCGCAGGTGCTGGCCCGCTACACCAACGGCCGGGCCGCCGCCGTGGTCGCCTCCTACGGCGCGGGGCGGGTGGCGGTCAGCGGCCCGCACCCGGAGGCCCCCCCGGAGTGGTACCGCGAGTACAAACTGCCCGACGAGTCGCGCACCGGCCTGGACCTGGGCCAGGACCTGCTGCACACCCTGATGGGCACCGCCCCGGCCCCCTGACCCCTGACCCCGGGCCCCGGCCACGGCCCCGGCCCCGGCCCCGGCTCCGGCCCCGGCTCCGGCGCGGCGCACCCGCGGGCGCCGCCGGCCCGGGCGCCGCGGCACGTCCTGCCGGCCCGGCTGACGGGGGCGTGCCCCGGCGCCCCCTGCTCCCGTGGCCCCTGCCGCCCGTGGTCCCTGCCGTCCGTGGTCCCTGCCGCCAGCGGTGGCCCCGGCCCGGGGCGTCCAGGCCCGGCTGGTCTTCGCCGGCCCGGGCCGCACCCCGGGCGGGCGCCGGCCGGGGGCTACTTCCCGCGCGGCTGGTTGAAGCGCAGCATGTTGCCCGCCGGGTCGCGGAAGGCGCAGTCGCGCACGCCGTAGGGCTGGTCCATCGGTTCCTGGAGGACTTCGGCGCCGGCGGCGCGGATGCGCTCGAAGGTGGCGTCGCAGTCGTCGGTGCGGAAGATGACGCCGCGCAGCAGGCCCTTGGCCAGCAGTTCGGCGGCGGCCCGGCGGTCGTCCTCGGAGGCGTGCGGGTCGGCCAGCGGGGGTTCCAGGACGATCTCCACGCCGGGCTGTCCGGGCGAGCCGACGGTGACCCAGCGCATCCCCTCGAAGCCGACGTCGTTGCGCACCTCGAAGCCGAGGACGTCGCGGTAGAAGGCGAGCGCCTTGTCGTGGTCGTCGACGGCGATGAAACACTGTGCGAGTTCGATGCTCATGCCCGTCAAGGTACGGGAGCGGGCCTCAGGTGCGCCGCACGGGACGCGTGCGGATCTTGGCGATGCAGGCGGGGATCGCTTCGCCGTCGGCGTGGTCGCGGGCACGGTAGGCGCTGGGGCTCTCGCCGACCAGTTCGGTGAAGCGGGTGCTGAAGGAGCCCAGGGACGTACAGCCGACGGCCATGCACACGTCGGTGACGCTCAGGTCCCCGCGCCGCAGCAGGGCCTTGGCCCGTTCGATCCGGCGGGTCATGAGGTAGCTGTACGGGGTCTCCCCGTAGGCGGCGCGGAAGCTGCGCGAGAAGTGGCCGGGCGACATCAGGGCGGTGGCGGCCAGCGCGGGCACGTCCAGCGGCTGGTCGTACTCGCGGTCCATCCGGTCGCGGGCCCGGCGCAGCCGGACGAGGTCGTCGAGGGGCACTGGGGTGGGCACACCGGCAACCGTAGCGGGTGGCGCCGGTGCACTCCCCCGCCCGGCGGCCGTCCGCTCGCGGTCGCCGGGCCGGGCCGACCACCCTGGAGGGTGGCCGCAGACGACGAACCGCCCTGCCCGAGTTCCCCGCGCGTCCCCGGCAACGGGGCGGTGGCCGCAGGGACGCTGGTGGCCACCGCGCTGGTGCTGCTCGCCCAGGCGGCCAGCGGCCCCAGTTCCCGGCTGGTGCTGCTGCTGGTGTTCCTGCCCGCGCTGCTGGCGGGCCTGGGCACGGTGGCGCAGACGGTGGCCGTCTCGGTGTGGGTGACCGGCGTGGTGGTGGTCCACTCGGTGCTGTACCCGCCCGCGGACCTGCCGGCCCGGCTGGGCACCCTGCTGGGCGTGGTGGCCGCCGAGGCCGCGGTGATCGGCCTGTGCGCGCGGCGGGTGCGGCGCGAGCGCCAGCTGTTCCGGATGCGCCAGAGCGCGGTGGCGCTGCAGCGCCAGCTGCTGCGGCCGCTGCCGGTGCGCACCGCGGAGGTGGATGTGTTCGGGCTGTACCGGCCGGTGGAGGAGGACACCCTGGTCGGCGGTGACCTGTACGACGTCGTCGAGACTCCGCACGGCACCCGGGTGCTGGTGGGTGACGTGCAGGGCAAGGGCCTGCCTGCGATCGGCACGGGCTTCGCGGTGCTGAGCGCCTTCCGGGAGGCGGTGTTCCGGGAGGCGGAGCTGACGGCGGTGGCCGACGCCCTGGAGGCGGCGGTCGAGCGCCACAACGCCTACGCCGTGCAGAGCGGCGAGCTGGAGCGCTTCGTCACCGCCACCGTGCTGTGCGTGCGGCGCGGCGGCGATGTCCGGGCCGTCGACTGCGGCCACCTCGCGCCGTGCCTGCTGCACGCCGACGGCCGGGTCGAGGCCGTGCGGCTGCCCGCCGGGGTCCCGCTGGGCCTGGCGGCGCTGACCGGCGAGCCCCGGGCGGTGGAGCGCTTCGGGCTGCCCGAGGGCGGGGTGCTGGTGCTGCTGACCGACGGCATCACCGAGGCCCGCAACGCCTCCGGCGCGTTCTACCCGGCCGAGCAGGGCCTGGCGGGCCTGGCCGGCACCCCGGCCGCCGAGCTGCCGGGGGCGCTGGACGGGTGCGCCCGGCGCTGGAGCGGCGGGCGCAGCCGCGACGACGTCACGGTGCTGGTGCTGCGCCCGGCCCGCCGAGCCCCCTAGCGTGGGGCGCTTGCGCGCGGGCCGCGGGCGACCAGGGGCGCTGTGCCGTCCCGGGGCAGGGCGACGAGGTAGTACCAGGGGCCGTCCTCGGCGCGGGCCATCGCGAGGGCCGGTGCGGTGAACGCGGCGGCGGGGCCGGCCCCTTGGGTCAGGGCGTCGAGGTGCGCGTGCTGCGCCAGGAAGTCCGACGGGCCGTCGAGCCACGTGGGCACGGGTGCGCCGCGGCGCAGCGCGGCCAGCAGGTCGTGGCGCGGCGCGCCCGGGGCGGCGTGCAGGACGCGCTCGTGCAGGCGTTCCTGGACGCTGGGGCGCCGGGGCGCGACGGCGGCCAGTTCCAGGCAGCGGGCGCAGAAGCGGGCGCCGACGCGGATCCCGAACAGGTGCCGGTAGCGGGCGGTGGTGCGGGGTGTGTCGGCGCACAGGGTCCGGTCCTCGCCCGCGGCGGCGTGTTCCAGGTCCGGGCGTCGTCGGCTGTGCAGGCTGCGAAGGTGGCCGGTAGGCGGGCGGTGGCGAAGGGCCAGGCGCGGTCCGTGTCGGTGTTCGCGGGGCAGGCTCCCACGGCCGGGGCCGGGCGGGCATCCGCGTTTCGCCCGGGCGGGGCGCCGGGGTGCGGCGGACCCCGGCTGCGGCTTGCGTCGGGGGCGTTCTAGGGTGGCGGGCATGATCCCTTCTCCGATATCCGGCCCGATCCGCGACCCCGACCAGGCCCTGCGGGTGCTGCTGGAGGGCAATGCCCGGTTCGTCGCCGGCTCGCCCGAGCACCCGAACCAGGACGCCGGGCGGCGCGCGGCGCTCGCGCCGGGGCAGAAGCCCTTCGCGGTGCTGTTCGGCTGTTCGGACTCCAGGCTGGCCGCCGAGATCATCTTCGACCAGGGCCTGGGCGACCTGTTCGTGGTGCGCACCGCCGGGCATGTGACCGGTGCGGAGGCGCTGGGCAGCATCGAGTACGGGGTGGCGGTGCTGGACTGCCCGCTGGTGGTGGTGCTCGGGCACGACTCGTGCGGTGCGGTGGCGGCGGCGCTGGACTCGCTGGAGGGCAAGCTGCCCGGGGGCTTCGTGCGGGACGTGGTGGAGCGGGTGACGCCGAGTGTGCTGTCCGCGCGGGCGGCGGGCATCGAGGACCGGGACGCGATCGTGGACGAGCACATCCGCCAGACCGTGGACCTGCTGCTGGAGCGTTCCCAGCTGCTGGCCTCGCGCGTGGCCGAGGGGCGTGTCGGGGTGGTGGGGCTGTCGTACCGGCTGCACGACGGCCAGGCCCGTACGGTCGCTGCCCGCGGCGTCGGCTGACGGCCGGCAGCGGCCGGGCGGCGGCGTGCACGGGAGCTGACGGGAGCTGACGGGAGCTGGGTGTCCGATCCCCGCCAGCGCCGGTGCGCGGGCGGGGGCAGGGTCGGTGGCCGGCGGCGGATCATCCCCGGTCCGCCCGTCTCCCGATCCGGGGAACGGCTCTTCCCCTGCACAGGGTCACCGATCTCAAGGTCCTCTGCTTCGGCACCCCGGTGGTGCTGATCGGCTCGCGCAACGAGGGCGGCGGCGCCGACCTGGCGCCGGTGTCCTCGGCCTGGTGGCTGGGCCAGTCGTGCGTGCTGGGGCTGGGCGGCAGCTCCCGGACCTGTGCCGACCTGCGGCGCGAGGGCGAGTGCGTGTTCAACCTGCCGTGCGCGGCGCAGGGGACGCCGTCGACGCCCTCGCGCTGCTGACCGCCAACCCGTACATCGCCGAGTACCGGCGCGAGCTGGGCTACCGCCATGAGCGGGTTCGGCGCCGCCGGGCTGAGCGAGCTGCCCGGTGAGCTGGTGCGGGGCGCCGCGGGCCGCCGCGTGCCCGGTGCAGCTGGAGTGCCGGGTGGAGGCGGCCACCGCGCTGGCGGGTAGCGAGGGGTGCACGGTGTTCGCGGTCTGCGTGGTGCGCGCCCACGTGGACGAGTGCCTGATCGTGGCGGGCACCGACCACTACGTGGACCCGGTCGGCTGGGAGCCGCTGATCATGAAGTTCTGCGGGTTCTTCGGCGAGGGCCGACGCCTGACCCCCTCCCGCCTGGCCGAGGGCTGGCGCATGCCGGGCAGGCTGGCGGCCGGGGTGTGAGAACCGCGCCGTTTGACGGCGCGGTGGCCGCGGTGTGACGGCCACCGTGTGACGGGTGGCGTTTCACGGTGCGATGGTCGCCCCGCAGGAGTCGCACACCCGGGTCGCCGGCAGTTCCAGGAAGCAGGTGGGGCAGATCGCCGGCGGGCGCGGCGCGGGGGCTGCGGTGGCGGCGCTCTTGCCGGTCGCGGCGCTCTTGCGGGTCGCGGCGCTCTTCAGCCGCGGGGCCAGCGCCGGGATGCCGCCGTCGGCGGGCAGGTCGGCGCCGAAGTGGCGGTAGCAGGCCAGCCGGGCGGCGGCGGCGTGCTGCTCGCGGTCCATCTCGTCCGGGATCGGCGGCTGTCCGGCCACCGCCAGCACGTCCTGGTAGGCGGCGCCGACCATGCCGTCGCCTGCGTGCACCACCAGGGCAGTCAGCGGCGGGTCGCCGCGCCGGTGGGCCTCGCGCGCCACCAGGGCCAGCACCTTGCCGATCCAGTGCCGCTGGTTGATGCTGGTGCGCACCCCGGAGGCCTGCTGGACGGCCTCGGCCAGCTCGGCGTGGGTGATCACCGCGTGGTAGCGGCGTGCGACGTCCACCAGGGCCGGGTAGGCCGCCCTGGTCCACACGATGTGCGCCTGGCTGACGGCGACGGGCGAGCCGTCCGAGTCCCGCCAGTAGCCGCGCTGCTGCTGCGTCATCCGTCCGCCCCTTGTTCCGTTCTGCCTGTCGGCCCCCGCCGGGAGCGAGGCTACCCGGCGCGGGCGGCGGTCTTCCTGTCGGGGCGGGCGGCCGGGCTTGACTTCAAGTGCTGTTGAAGTCGTTCCATGGGTGGCGACCGCAGCCGTACGGGCTTTTGCGGTCGATGCCCCGCCCGTACGGGAACGGACCGGGGCCGGGGCCGCCTTCTTCCGATCGTGCCGCTGGCGGCCCCGGCCCTTGTCCGCCCCGTTCACCGGGGCCCGGGAACCGAGGCGTGCGCGGCCGCGCGCGGGGCGGCCGCTGCCGGGGGCCTTCACCGGCGGCGTGGCCGGGTGGGGGGGTTGCGCCGAGGGCGGGCGAAAAGGGCCGGGAAGGGGCGGTGGGGGGGGCGGGCGGGGCGGGGGGGGCCCCCCCCCCCCCCGCCCCCGGGGGCCACACGAACAACGCCCCGCAGAGAAAAAAAAAAAAAAACCCAACACACAAAAAAA